>JAOPUQ010000433.1 GCA_025963425.1 Modestobacter sp.
CGACGGGAGGCGTGCTCCGTCGCGGCGATGCCGGCGCGCCGGCCGAAGACCAGCAGATCGGACAGGGAGTTGCCGCCGAGCCGGTTCGACCCGTGCATGCCGCCGGCGACCTCACCCGCCGCGAACAGGCCCGGCACGCGGGCGGCGGCGTTGTCGGGGTCGACCTCGACGCCACCCATCACGTAGTGACAGGTGGGCCCGACCTCCATCGCCTCGGCCGTGATGTCGACGTCGGCCAGCTCCTTGAACTGGTGGTACATCGACGGCAGGCGCTTGCGGATGTACTCGGGCGGGCGGCGCGAGGCGATGTCGAGGAAGACGCCCCCGTGCGGCGAGCCACGCCCGGCCTTCACCTCGCTGTTGATCGCGCGGGCGACCTCGTCGCGGGGCAGCAGCTCCGGCGGCCGCCGGTTGTTCGTCTTGTCGGTGTACCAGCGATCGGCTTCCGCCTCGGTCTCCGCGGTCTCCTTGCGGAAGAAGTCGGGGATGTAGTCGAACATGAAGCGGTTGCCCGCGGAGTTCTTCAGCACGCCGCCGTCACCCCGCACGCTCTCGGTCACCAGGATCCCGCGCACCGACGGAGGCCACACCATGCCGGTCGGGTGGAACTGGACGAACTCCATGTTCACGAGCGTGGCGCCGGCCTGGAGCGCGAGGGAGTGACCGTCACCGGTGTACTCCCAGGAATTGGAGGTGACCTTGTAGGTCTTGCCGATCCCGCCGGTGGCGAGGACGACCGACGGCGCCTCCCATGCGACGAAGCGACCGGACTCCCGCCAGTACCCGAATGCGCCGGTGATGCCGTCGGCATCGGTGAGCAGCCGGGTGACCGTGCACTCCATGAACACGTCGATGCCGAGGGCGACGGTGCGCTGCTGCAGGGTACGGATCAGCTCCAGCCCGGTGCGGTCACCGACGTGGGCCAGGCGTGCGAACCGGTGCCCGCCGAAGTCGCGCTGACTGATCAGGCCGTCCTCGGTGCGGTCGAACAGCGCGCCCCAGTCCTCGAGCTCGCGGACCCGGTCCGGCGCCTCCTGTGCATGCAGCTGCGCCATCCGCCAGTGGTTGAGCATCTTGCCGCCGCGCATGGTGTCCCGGAAATGCACCCGCCAGTTGTCCTCGGGATAGAGGTTGGCCATCGCCGCGGCGATGCCGCCCTCGGCCATGACCGTGTGCGCCTTGCCGAGCAAGGACTTGCACACCACAGCCGTGCGCGCCCCGGCCTCGTGGGCCTCGATCGCCGCCCGGAGTCCGGCACCTCCCGCCCCGACGACGACGACGTCGTAGGCGTGCTTCTCGAGCTCCATCATCAGAAGAACCTCGGGTCGGTGATCGTGCCGGTGGCGACGAGGAGGACGTAGAAGTCCGCGAACGCAACGCTGAACAGCGAGGCCCAGGCGATGTTCATGTGCCGCGCGTTCAGGGCCGAGACGATCGTCCAGAACCGGTAGCGCAGCGGGTGGCGCGAGAAGGAGTTGAGCCGGCCGCCGACGATGTGCCGGCAGGAGTGGCAGGACAGCGAGTACAGCCACAGCAGGATCGCGTTCGCCAGGAGCACGACGGTGCCCAGACCCATGTGGCCCCACGCGCCGTCGCCGTCCCGGAAGGCGAGGACGGCGTCGTAGGTGAGGATGACGTTGAGGACGAGCCCGAGGTACAGGAAGTACCGGTGCAGGTTCTGGCCCAGCAGGGGCAGCCGGGTCTCACCGGTGTAGGTCTTGTGCGGCTCGGCGACCGCGCACGCCGGTGGCGACAGCCAGAACGACCGGTAGTAGGCCTTCCGGTAGTAGTAGCAGGTGAGGCGGAAGCCGAGCGGCACGATGAGGATGTAGATCGCCGGGGAGATCCAGGCGGGTCCGGTGAACAGCTTCGGGAAGGTGTCGCCCTCGCACGCCGTGGTGATGCACGGCGAGTAGAAGGGCGAGATGTAGGGCTCGGCGAAGTAGTGCCCGTTCTGGAAGGCGCGGACGGTCGAGTAGGCGATGAACAGCACCAGGGCCACGACGGTCAGCACCGGCTGGAGCCACCAGCGGTCGGTGCGCAGCGTGCGCGCCGCGATCGCCGCGCGGCCGGAGGCATCCGTCCCGGTCCGTCGCCCGGGGATGCCCGTCCCGCTTCCGCGTGGAGCGGTCGTGGTCACGGCGCCGGACGGCCCGGCGCGCTCCAGCCTTCGTCGTAGCCGTCGCCCCAGTCAGCCGACGAGAAGGGCTGCCCGTGTGCCTGGGCCGGCTCGGCGCCGCACAGCAGATTCAGATCGTCGCGCAGCCGGGTGACGTCCACCTTCAGCCGACGCGAGTCCACGGTGTCCCCGAAGCGCCTCATGATCGGGGTGCACGCCTGTTCCAGGGCGTCGACTGCTCTCCGAGCCGTCGCCACGTCTTGCTCGAATGACATCTCTGCCCCCAGATCGCTGAGGCCGCCGTCTCTGGCGGAGGAACGCAGTCGACCACGGACGCCGGGCTGAGGAAAGGGTCGTGGCGATCAAACTTCTGCGATCGTGCGCAGCGTCCGGTCCGAGCAGCTGACCAGGCCATGCACGGACGCGCGCTGGACGCCGATGCGGGGGAGCGGTGGCCACGGCCCGCGTGTGGGAAAGCGTTGACACCCCCCGGCCCGTGGCCTAGAACACATCGCAGAAACTGATTCTGCAAAGCGGAAGGGGCGTGGCCCAGGCCCGCCTCCCGGCCCGTCCCGATGCCCTCGACCCGACAGGACCGCCAGGCCATGGACAACCAGCTGTTCCCGTACAGCCCGCTCCCCGAACGTCCGGCGATCACCTGGCCGGGAGGTGCGCGGGTCGCCTTCTACCTGGGCCTGAACATCGAGCACTACCAGGTCGACAAGCCGTCCACGAGCATCTTCGGCGGTACCGCCGGCCTGGCTCCCGACGCGCTGAACTACGGATGGCGGGACTACGGCCCCCGCGTCGGCATCTGGCGACTGATCGAGAGCCTGGACCGGCACGGTGTCCGGGCCAGCGTGCTGCTGAACTCCGACGTCTGCAGCCGGTATCCGCAGATCATCGAGGCCGGCCGCGAGCGGGACTGGGCATGGATGGCGCACGGCCGCGACAACTCCACGTTCCAGGCCGGGATGTCGCGTGAGGAGGAGCGGGCCTACCTCACCGAGGTCGTCGACACGATCGAGGCCGCGACCGGCCGCCGACCCCAGGGCTGGCTGGGGCCGGCCCTCACGGAGACGTTCGAGACGCCGTCCCTGCTGGCCGAGCTGGGCCTGGGGTACACGCTGGACTGGACCAACGACGACCAGCCCTACGAGCTGAGCGTGCCCGGGATGCTGAGCGTCCCGTACTCCATCGAGATGAACGACGTCTCGCTCTTCGTGAGCAAGAGCTACACCGGCCCGGAGTTCCTCCAGGCGGTCCGGGACCAACTCGACCAGCTGTACGCGGACTCCGCCGACAGCGGCCGGGTCATGGCGCTGTGCGTCCACCCGTTCAGCGTCAGCCAGCCGTTCCGGCACAAGTACATCGACCAGGCGCTGGAGTACATCGCCGGACACGAGGGGGTGTGGCTGGCCACCGCCGACGAGATCGCCGAGGCCTATCGGGCGCAGCGCGGCTCCGCGGTCCAGCCGGCGGGCGAGGTCGCCCGATGAGCGAGGTCGTCGAGGAGTACGACCGGCTGCGCAAGGAGTTCCAGGGCAAGGGCTTCGGCCGCCGGGTCGGGTTCGGGCAACGGCCGGCGCTGCTCGCCGTGGACTTCATCACCGGCTTCACCGACCTGCGCTCGCCGCTGGCCGGTGATCTGGACACCCAGCTCGCTGCCACCAATGCGCTGCTGGAGCCCGCCCGGGCCGCGGGCATCCCGGTCATCTTCTCCACGGTCGCCTACGACGCGGAGCTGCAGGAGGCGGGGATCTGGGTGCGCAAGATCCCGGCCAACAGCTGGCTGGTCGAGGGCAGCGAGTGGGTGGAGGTCGACCGGCGGCTGAACCAGCGGCCCAACGAGACGACGCTGGTCAAGAAGTACGCGTCGTGCTTCTTCGGCACCGATCTGGCGGCCCGCCTGATCTCCCGGCGGGTCGACACCCTGATCATCACCGGGTGCACCACGAGCGGGTGTGTGCGCGCCACCGCCGTCGATGCCTGCTCCTACGGCTTCCACACCATCGTCGTGGAGGAGGCGGTGGGGGACCGAGCAGCACTGCCGCACGCGGCCAGCCTGTTCGACATCGACGCCAAGTACGGCGACGTCGTCGGTCTGGCGGAGACGCTCTCCTACCTGGGCGGCCTTCCCTCCCCGTGACCGGGGTGGGGCGCGCCCAGGACCTCCCCGAGCGCGCCCACCCGGGTCACCGGGCGGCCGGCGGGGTGAGCCCGGGCGGCAGGCCGTACATCCGGTCCTGGACGACGTCGATGATCGCCGGCCGCTCCTGGGCCAGCGCCTCCTCGAGGGCCGGCCCCAGGTCCTCGTCCCGCTCCACCCGGACCCCGCAGCCGCCGAGCGACCGGGCGAACGCGGCGAAGTCCGGGTTGCCGTAGAAGACCCCGAGGTAGCGGCCGCCGTGCGCGGACCGCTGCCGGTCGCGGGTGTTGCCGTAGGCGAAGTTGTTCATCACCACGTTGACCGTCCCGATGTTTTCGCGGACGCAGGTCTCGAAGTCCTGGGCGACCATCCAGAAGCTGCCGTCCCCGCTGACGGTGACCACCCGCTCGCCGGGACGGGCCAGGGCCAGTCCCATTCCCGCCGGCAGTCCCCAGGCCATCGCCCCGCCGGCGGAACCGAAGAAGCTCCGCGGCCGCGACAGCCGCAGGTGCCGGTGGGTCCACGGGCCGAAGCTGGGCGCGTCCTGCACGAGCAGCACGCCGTTCCGGTCGGCCAGCCCCTGGAGCGCCCGGACGGCGCTGATGCTGCTCACCCCGGTGCCGGGGTCGTCGGCGGCGAGCTCGCCGGAGTCCAGCGAGGTGACCTCCTCCAGCCGCGCGCGCAGGCCGGTGAGCCGCTCCGCCCGGCGGGCCGCCCGGTCGGGTTCCGGCGTTGGAGCGGCCTCGGCCAGGGCTCGGGCGGCGAGCTGGGCGTCGGCGACCAGCCCGACGTCGGGGAGGTACACCCGGCCCAGTTCGACGGGGTCGATGTCGACGTGCACCAGCCGGGTACCGGGGGACAGCAGCGTCCACCGTTTGGTGGAGAACTCCGAGAACCGGCAGCCGAGCGCGAGCAGTACGTCAGCGTCCCGGACCGCTTCCTCCGACACCGCGTGCGCCCCGTAACCCAGCGCGCCGAGGAACGCCGGGTGGTCGTGCGGGACGGTGCCCTGGCGCAGCCACGTCGTCACGAGCGGTGCGGACAGCTGCTCGGCGAGCCCGAGGTAGGCCGCGGCGTCACCGACCGCCCCACCGCCGAGCACGACGGCGGGGCGCTCGGCACCGGCCAGCAGCGCGACCGCCTCCTCGACGGCGGCGGGCGCCGGCGCC
>JAOPUQ010000459.1 GCA_025963425.1 Modestobacter sp.
CCCGGTGCGGGGCGCGCAGCTCGGCGGCCGAGGCGACGACCCGGGGGAACTCCCCGATCGCCCGGAGCAGGTCGCCCTCGCGCGGGTGGGACAGCGCCGCGGTGTCGACGTCGCCGGCCTCGCCCAGGGCCAGCCCGAGGTCCTGCGCACCGCGCAGCAGCGAGGCGATCCGGGCGTGTGCGTACTGGACGTAGAAGACCGGGTTGTCGTTGGTCTGCCGGCTCCACAGGTCCAGGTCCAGGTCGATCTGCTGGTCCACCGACGCGCGGGCCAGGGCGTACCGGGCCGCGTCCGCGCCGACCGCCTCGACCAGGTCCTCCAGGAGGACGACCGTCCCGGCCCGCTTGCTCATCCGCAGCGGCTCCCCGTCCCGGACCAGGTTCACCAGCTGGCCGATCAGGATCTCCAGGTTGGCCTCGGGGTCGTCGCCCGCCGCGGCCACCAGCGCCTTGTAGCGGCCGATGTACCCGTGGTGGTCGGCGCCCAGCATGATCAGCACCTTGTCGAAGCCGCGGGCGCGCTTGTCCAGGTAGTAGGCGCAGTCGGCGGCGAAGTAGGTCGGCTCGCCGTCGCTCTTGACCAGCACCCGGTCCTTGTCGTCGCCGAACGTCGTCGTCCGCAGCCAGAGGGCGCCGTCGGCCTCGTACACGTGCCCCTCCGCGCGCAGCCGGGCGATCGCCTTCTCCAGCCCGCCGGACTCGTGCAGCGTGCGCTCGCTGAAGTAGACGTCGAAGACGACGCCGAAGTCGGCGAGCGATGTTTTGATCTCGGCGAACATCAGCTCGACGCCCCGGGCCCGGAACACCGCCAGCTGCGTGGCGTCGTCCCGCTCCAGGAGACCCGGTTCGGCGGCGACCACCGCGGCGGCGATGTCGTGCACGTACTCGCCGGCGTAGCCGTCCTCGGGGACGGGCCGGCCGGCCGCGGCCGCCTGCAGGCTGCGGGCGAACCGGTCGATCTGGGCGCCCGCGTCGTTGAAGTAGTACTCACGGGTGACGGCGGCGCCGCTGGCGGTGAGCAGCCGGCCCAGCGCGTCCCCGACCGCGGCCCACCGGGTGGAGCCGATGTGCACCGGCCCGGTCGGGTTGGCCGAGACGAACTCCAGGTTCAGCCGCTGCCCGGCCAGCACCTCGGTGCGCCCGTAGGCCTCCCCCGCCGCGACCGCCCGCAGCGCCACCTGGCCCAGCGCGGCCTTGGCCAGCGTCACGTTCAGGAAGCCGGGCCCGGCGATGTCGACGGCGTCGATGCCGGGGTGCTCACGCAGCTCGGTGGCGATCACCTCGGCGACCTCGCGCGGCGGCCGGCCGGCCTCCTTGGCCAGCCGCAGCGCCACGTTGGTGGCGTAGTCGCCGTGCTCGGGGTTCTTCGGCCGGTCGATCACCACGTCGTCGGGAACCGCAACGGCGAGGGCGCCGCGCTCCACGGCCGAGGCCACGGCAGAGCGGACGACGTGGCGGAGCTGCTCGGGTGTCACCTGGTGATCGTACTGACCCGCCCGGTCCACCCGACCGGGGCGCGGGGGGCCACCGACCCGCGGCGACCCGGGCGGCACAGGCAGCGCACCTACACTCGCCCCCGCCAGGCGGGAGCAGCCCGTGCGGGACGAGGGCGCGCAGCGCCCGGCACGACAGGAGTGGCAGTGGCCAAGGACCCCAAGACCGAGGACGGCCGCGCGACCCGCGGCACCACGCCCCGGGGGTCCAGCGCCGCCGGCAAGGGTGGACAGCAGCGCGGGCGCACCCGTCCGCCGGCCAACGTGGTGACCGCCCAGAAGCCGTGGGGGCTCATCGCCGGCGCCGTCGCCGTCGTGGTCTTCGCCGCCGCCGTGCTCACCTACGCGGTCGTGCAGGTCAACCGGGCGAACGCCGACAAGATCACCTCGGCCGACCAGATCGCGGGCCTGAAGACCTTCGACTACGCCGCCGGCCAGGAGCACGTGGCCACGCCGGTCACCTATACCGAGTCCCCGCCGGTCGGCGGCGCGCACGACCCGGAGTGGGCCGACTGCACCGGCACCGTCTACGACGTCGACATCCGGCACGAGAACGCGGTGCACAGCATGGAGCACGGGGCGACCTGGATCGCCTACGACCCGAACGCCATCAGCGACAAGGACCTGAGCACGCTCAGGGACATGGTGCAGGGCCACTCCGGACTGCTGCTCTCGCCCTACGACGGGCTGGGCCCCACCATCAGCCTGCAGTCGTGGAACCACCAGCTGGCGGTCGATTCAGCGGGTGACAATAGGGTGCAGCAGTACGTCGACTTCATGACCTTCAACGGCGACTTCTACCCCGAGATCGGCGCCAGCTGCGAGAACCCGACCTTCATCAGCGCCCCGCTGGTGCAGGGCGACCCCAGCCGGGCGGCGACGTCCCCCGGCGTCCCGACCGACGCCCCGACCACCCCCACCGCCGCCGCGAGCACCACGCCGGCGCCCTGATCGACGTGACCGATCCCACGGCCGGGCCGGACGACGCGGTGCCCGCGGCACCCGCGCCGCGTCGCCGGCTCACCGCGGTGCTGCTGGCCGTCATCGCGATCGGTCTGCTGGCCGCCGGTGGCGGCCTCGCCGTCGCGCTGGGCATCGGGCGCACCGACACGCCGACGGCGGACTCGGTGGACGCCGGCTTCTCCCGCGACATGAGCCGGCACCACCTGCAGGCGGTGGAGATGGCCAACCTGGTCCTGGCGCGCACGCAGGACGCCGAGGTGCGTCAGCTGGCCTTCGACATCTCGGCCACCCAGACCAACCAGGTCGGCCGGATGCAGGGCTGGCTGGCGCTGTGGGGTCTGCCGCTGTCCGGGAGGGACGTGATGTCGTGGATGGGCGGCGACGCCCACGCGATGCACGGCATGCCCGATGCGGCCGCCGCGGCCGACGGAGCGGTGATGCCCGGCATGGCCACCGAGACCGAGCTGGCCGAGCTGCGCTCGCTGTCGGGCACGGAGCTGGACGTGCGGTTCCTCCAGTTGATGACGCGGCACCACCAGGGCGGGCTGGAGATGGCGCAGTACGGGCAGGCGCACGCCACCCTGGCCGCCGTCCGCACGCTCGCCCGGTCGATCGCCGAGACCCAGACGGCGGAGACCACCACGATGGAGACCATGCTGCGCGCCCGGGGTGGGACCCCCCTCCCGGCTCCCTGAGCCCCCCGCCGGGGCACCCTGCCCCGGCTGGTAACGTCCCTGCCGCGCCACGCGAGAGCGGGGCCGACAGCACCACAGCGCGGCACGAGCCCCCGTAGCTCAGGGGATAGAGCACTGCCCTCCGGAGGCAGTGGCGCAGGTTCGAATCCTGCCGGGGGCACCCACTCCCACGCTCGCGCCGCTACTTCACCAGCCCGTGACCGCCGGTCCTCCGACCGGCGGTCACGTGCGTTTCCGGGCCTCAGCGCTCGGTCACCCGCCCCGCCGCCACGTGCAGCTGCCGGGTGGTGTGCACGGCCTCGAGCATCCGCCGGTCGTGGGTCACCAGCAGCAGCGTGCCCGCGTACCCGGCCAGCGCCTCCTCCAACTGCTCGATCGCCGGCAGGTCCAGGTGATTGGTCGGCTCGTCCAGGACCAGCACGTTGACCCCGCGGGCCTGCAGCAGCGCCAGCGCCGCCCGGGTCCGCTCGCCCGGCGACAGGGTCACGGCCGGGCGCACCACGTGGTCGGCGCGCAGGCCGAACTTGGCCAGCAGCGTGCGGACCTCGGCGTCGGGCAGGTCGGGCACCTCGGCACCGAAGGCGGCCGACAGCGGCTCGTCCCCGAGGAACAGGCCGCGGACCTGGTCCACCTCCCCCAGCCGCACCCCGGCACCCAGCGATGCCGATCCCTCGGTGAGCGGGGCCCGCCCGAGCAGCGCGGCGAGCAGGGTGGTCTTGCCGGCGCCGTTGTCACCGGTGATCGCCAGCCGGTCGCCCCAGTCGACCTGCAGGTCCACCGGACCGAGCTGGAAGTTCCCGTGCCGGACGACGGCGCCGCGCAGGGTGGCCACCACCGCGCCGGCCCGGGGGGCGGCGGCGATCTCCATCTGCAGTTGCCACTCCTTGCGCGGCTCCTCCACGACCTCCAGCCGCTCGATCCGCCGCTCGGTCTGCTTGGCCTTGGCCGCCTGCTTCTCCGAGGACGCCCGGTCGCGGGCCTTGATGTGCTTGTCCCCGTCCTTGGCCTTCTTGATCGAGTCGCGCACGCCCTTGGCCATCCAGTTGCGCTGCATGCGCGCCCGGCCCTCCAGGCCGGCGCGGGTGTCGGCGTACTCCTCGAACTCCTCGCGGGCGTGCCGGCGGGCCACCTCGCGCTCCACCAGGTACGCCTCGTAGCCGCCGTCGTGCACCCGGACCAGCTGCTGGGCGAGGTCCAGCTCCACCACCCGGGTCACGGTGCGGGCGAGGAACTCGCGGTCGTGGCTGACCAGCACCACGCCGGTCCGCAGGCCCGCGACGAACCGCTCGAGCTGGTCCAGCCCGGCCAGGTCGAGGTCGTTGGTCGGCTCGTCGAGCAGCAGCAGGTCGTAGCGGGACAGCAGCAGCGAGGCCAGCCCCACCCGGGCGACCTGGCCGCCGGACAGCCCGGTCATCGGCGCCGACAGCGCGACACCGGACGCCACCGAGGCCATCACCTCCTCGGCCCGCTCGGCCAGGTCGGCCCCGCCCAGCGCCAGCCAGCGCTCCAGCGCGTCGCCGTAGGCGTCGTCGGCGCCGGCCTCCCCCGCGGTCAGGGCCCCGGTCGCGTCGTCCAGCGCGCGCTGGGCGTCGGCCACGCCGGTGCGCCGGGCCAGCGCGTCGACGACGGTCTCCCCCGGACGGCGCTCGTGCTCCTGCGGCAGGTATCCCACGGTCGCCGTCGGCGGGCTCAGCACCACCGCCCCGGACTCCGGGGGCAGTAGGCCGGCAAGCGTCCGCAGCAGCGTGGACTTCCCGGCGCCGTTGACGCCGACCAGCCCGACCACGTCGCCGGGGGCGACGACGAGGTCGAGGTCGGAGAACAGGGCACGGACGCCGTGGCCGGCGGCCAGCCCACGGGCGAGGAGGGTCGCGGACACCTGCCCATCGTGCCCAGCGGTCCCGGCGGCGGACCAGCCGGTCCCCGGTCAGCCGGCCGGGGGGTCCCCGTCGGGCCGGTCCAGCACGTCGTCGGCGATCTCGTCGAGGAGATCCTCGAAGGCCGGCAGCTCGTCGTCCCCGGTCACCCGGCGCCGCACCAGCCACGGCTGCAGGTGGTCGTAGCCGCGCACCGAGACCCGGCGCAGCGGGCGCACCCGGTAGGCCCGGACGCCACGCAGCTGCTGGGCGAGGGCCTGGTCGACCAGCACCGTGGAGGGCCGGGCGATGGCGGTCAGCCGGCTGGCCAGGTTCACCACCGGGGAGTAGACGTCACCCAGCCGGGTGAGCACCGGGCCGTAGGCCGCCCCGACCCGCAGCGGTGGCCGGTCGGCGGCGTCCCACTCGACCGGCAGCTGCAGCCCGATCTCCACCGCGTCGACCGGGGACAGGCAGGTGAACAGGACCCCGTCACCCACGGTCTTGACCACCCGGCCGTGGTGCCGGGCGATGACGTCGGCGGCCAGGCCCTCGAAGTCCTCGACCATCCGGCCCAGCTCCCGACCGCCCATGCCACGGCTGCGGGTGGTGTAGCCGACCAGGTCGGCGAACCCCACGGCCAGCTCGCGGCGGTCCAGCGCCCCCGGCGAGGAGAGGAACAGCCGCCCGGCGTTGGCGGCCAGGTGCCGCCGCCAGATGTAGTCCTGCAGCTCGCGCATGACCGGCAGCAGCAGTTGGGTGGACGCCACGGCGGCCCGCACGTCGGCGCCGGGGTCCGCGGGGTCGGAGTCGGCCTCCGCCAGCGCCGCGGCGAGCATGTCGGTCTGCCAGTCGGCCAGCCGGGACAACGACTGCCCCATCGCCCGGGCGATGGAGGCCTCGGTCTCCGGGTCCACGAACCCGGAGTCGATCAGCGCCTCGAGCCGGCCCAGGGCGGCCACGTCGGCGTCGGTGAACGCCGGGTCGTCGTCGGGGACGTCGGCGAAGCCGAGTGCCCGCCACAGCCGCTGCGTGCGCTCGGCCGGCATCCCCGCCAGCCGTGCGACCTCCAGCCGGGTGTACCGGCGCGGCCCCCCGAGCAGCAGCTCCTCGAGCTCTCCGGCCGCGGACTCGCGGGCGTCGGGCACGCCGCTCCCGGCGGCCCCCGGATCGCCGGGCAGCGTCAGTCCGTGGTGTGCACGACGAGCACGTCCACGGCCGAGCGCCGGGTGGCGTCGGCCGGGACCGAGCCCAGCAGCCGGCCCTTGATGCTGTTCAGCCCGCGGTTGCCGACCACCAGCAGGTCGGCCTGCTCCCGGCGGACGACGTCCAGCAGCGCCTCGACCGGCGAGCCGACGACGGCGACGGTGACGACCTGACCGGCCCCGGCGGCCGCCGCGCGCTCACCGGCGCTGCGGACGGTCTCCTCGGCCGGTGAGGACCCCACGACCTGGTAGGCCTCGTCACCCAGGACGTCCTGGGTGCGCCGCAGCTCCCGGTCGTCGGCCTCGGTGGGCAGGTAGGCGCAGGCGATCACCAGCCGGGCGCCACAGGCCCCGGCCAGGGCGCCGGCCCGGGCGACGGCGCGCAGGGAGGACTCCGAGCCGTCGGTGCCGACGACCACCGTGCGGTAGGCACTCACGGCTGGGCAACCTACCCAACTCCGGGCACGACGCGTGTGCCCGGGGTCACGCGCCGTACCGGAGCAGCACGGGCAGCAGGACGGCAGGAGGATGGAGGCGACGGTGGACACGCGGCGCGACCCTCCCCCCAGGGGCCGCCGGTACGCTTGGATGGCCGGATTGCCCGGACCGCCGGGCGAGCGAGGAGCACCATCATCACCAGCGGGAGCACGGCCGCCGTCGAACCCGTCCGGGTCGAGGTCAGCGGCCTCACCAAAACCTTCGGCCGCGTGCGCGCGGTCGACGACCTCAGCTTCACCGTCGAACCAGGGCAGGTCACCGGCTTCCTGGGTCCCAACGGGGCGGGCAAGACCACCACTCTGCGGATGGCGCTGGGCCTGGTCACCCCCGACCACGGCACGACGACCTTCAACGGCGCGCCCTACGCGGCGCTCTCCGACCCGATGCGCCGCGTCGGCGCGGTCCTGGAGACCGCCTTCCACCCGGCCCGGAGCGGCCGCAACCACCTGCGCGTCTACTGCCGCGCGGCCGGGCTGCCCACCTCCCGCGCCGACGAGGTGCTCGACCAGGTGGGCCTCGGCCCCGCCGGCGGGCGCAAGGCCGGCGGCTACTCCCTGGGCATGCGGCAACGACTGGGGCTGGCCACGGCCCTGCTGGGCGACCCCGCCGTCCTGGTCCTCGACGAGCCGGCCAACGGGCTGGACCCGGAGGGCATCCAGTGGCTGCGGGGGTTCCTCCGCCACCTCGCCCACGACCAGGGGCGCACCGTGCTGGTGAGCAGCCACCTGCTGGCCGAGGTCGAGCAGACCGCCGACCGGGTGGTGATCGTCGGCGCCGGGAAGCTGGTGCACGAGGGTTCGCTGGAGCAGCTGCGCTCCGGCACCGACGGCGAGGGCGCCGGCACGGTACTCGTGCGCACCCCGCACACGACCCGGTTCGCCGATCTGCTCGGCGAGGACGGCGTCGCCGTGCGGGTCACCGACCCCGAGGGGATGACGGTCACCGGGATGACCACGGCCGAGGTGGGCCGGCGCGCCTTCGCCGACGGGATCGAGCTGCACGAGCTGCGGCCGCACACCAGTGGCCTGGAAGAGGTGTACTTCCGGCTCACCGCGGGCTCGGAGCAGTTCGCGGCGGCTCCGGCGGGGTCCGCAGCGCCGACCGATGGACGGAGGAACCGCTGATGGACCGGCTGGTGCGGTCGGAGTGGACCAAGCTGCTGACCACCCGGGTGTGGATCGGACTGGTGCTCGGCGCCTGCCTGCTCGCCGGGGGCTTCGCCGCGCTCCTCACCGCCTTCGCCGGCAACGCCGGCTCCGGCCTCCCGGCGGTCGGTACCCCGCAGTTCGAGCAACTGGCGTTCGCGGTCGCCGCGAACGGCACGGTGCTCGCCCTCGTACTCGGGGTCATCGGGATGACCCAGGAGTACCGGCACCGGACCGCCACGCCGACCTTCCTGGCCAGCCCGCACCGCGGCCGGGTGGTCGTGGCCAAGCTGATCGCCTACGCGCTCGCCGCCGTGCCGTTCGCGGTGGCGGTCTGCGCGGTGACGGTGCTGGTGGTCGCGGTCTACGCCGGTGCCCGGGGCGCCGTTCCGGCCCTGTCCGCGGACAACGTCGCGGTGCTCCTGCGGGCTGCCCTGGCGATGGTCGTCTACGCGGTGATCGGCGTCGGGCTGGGCGCGCTGCTGCGCAACCAGGTCGGGGCGATCGTCGGGGCGCTGGTCTACCTGTACGTCATCGAGCCCATCATCAGCAGCATCCCGGCCACGTCGGGCGCCTACGAGTGGATGCCGGGCGGCGCGCTCGAGGCGATGACCGCCACCACGCGGACGACGGACCTGCTTGCCGCCTGGCAGGGCGGCCTGTTGCTGCTCGGCTACGGTCTGCTGGCTGCGGTGGTGGGCACGATGCTGGCGGTGCGCCGGGACGTGGTGTGAACCGGGTCCCGCCAGGGGGCGCGACGGCGGACGAGGACGGACCGATGACCACGCGCATGACGGCACAGCGGCTGAGCCGGCTGATCGCCGAGGGCGACCTGGAGGGCGTGCGCGCCGCGGTCCGGTCGCAGCCGCGGCTGCTCACCACCCGGGTCGAGCGCGCCGGCGAGGACGGCTGGACCGCGCTGCACCTGGCCGTGGCCGCCGGTGCACCGGCGGTGGTCGAGGTGTTGGTCACCGCCGGCGCGGATCTGTCGGCGGCGACCGAAGGCGGTCGCACCCCCTTGCACGTCGCCCTGCAACAGGCACCCGACCTGGTCGGTCTGCTGCGCGGGCTGGGCGCCCCGGTGGACGCCGCCTCCGCGGCCTACCTCGGCGACGTCGACCGGCTGGCCGGCGAACTGGACGCCGGCGCCCAGCTGACCGACCCGGCCACCGAGGTCGACCTGCTCACCTGGGCGGCCTCCGGTGGGGCACTGGCCTCGGTGCACCTGCTGCTGGACCGGGGCGCCGACCCGGACGCCGGGGCGCTGCACGCCGCGGCGGCCACCGGCCGGCCCCAGGTCGTCGAGCGCCTGCTGGCCGCCGGCGCCGACGTCGACCGGCGCGACCGCGACACCGGCCGCACCGCCCTGCACGAAGCGGTGGACGCCGCACCCGACGGCGACGTGCCGGCGGTGGTCCGGCTGCTGCTGGCCGCCGGGGCGGACGTCAACGCCACCACCAACGACGGCGCCAGCGCCCTGGACATCTGCCGGGTCGCCGCTGCCCGGCGCCGCGGCACGCGGGCCGGGAGGAGGCCGGACGCCGAGGCGCTGACCGAGCTCCTGGTGGCCGCCGGCGCCCGGGACTGACCGCCTGCCGCGCTCGATCGGCCGGTGGGACCGGGCCGGCGTGCCGCCTCCATGACGTGAGCCGGGACACGTTCGGGACGCCACGTCGCACGGGCCATGCGAACGCCACGTGGCTAGACTCGGTCTCCGGTCCAACGACGTCCACCGACGAAGAAGGCACTCGACCCCGTGTCAAGCGTGAGCTCATCCCGGCCGTCCGCCACACCCTCCTCTCCCGTGGCGGGTTTCGGCACCAACGAGTGGCTGGTCGAGGAGATGTACCAGCAGTTCCTCGCCGACCCCGGCAGCGTCGACCAGGCGTGGCACGACTTCTTCGCCGACTACCGGCCGGGCAGCCCGGTCTCCGACGCGCAGGACCGGTCGGACACCGCCGCGGAGCCGGCCGCCCCGGCCGCCACCTCCCCCG
>JAOPUQ010000473.1 GCA_025963425.1 Modestobacter sp.
ACCGGCAGGCCGACCGTGACCGCGTGCAGGCCGAGGAGGACCGCGCCCGGGCCGCCAGCACCCGCGCGGACACCGAGTACCTGGCGCGCGAGCTGGCCTCGCTGCGGGTGTCGGTCGGCGAGCTGGCCACCCGCGACTTCATCCGGGGCGAGCTGAACCGGCTGCTGCCCGACGACGCCGACGAGGACGGCAACGAGCGCCGCAAGAAGAAGAAGCGGCGCGAGGCGCCGGCCACCGACCCGGTCAGCTGACCGGGCGGTCGGCGGTTCGGCCGACGTACCGGTGCAGGACGTCGAGCAGCCGGACGGCGGGGCCCGGCCACTCGCCAGGTGGGTGCGAACCGGCCGATCAGCGCGACCGCGAGGACCCGGGCCGCCGGGTCCGGACCCAGGGTGCCGGCCCAGCTGAGCCCGGACTCGTCGGCCGCCTTGGCCGCGGCCCCCGCCAGCACCCCGAGCACGGCGGCCACCAGGACGGCGATCGGCCGATGGTGTGGTCGACCCCGGCGACGCGCGGGCGGTACCGCACCGCGGCCGGGTGACACGCTGCACAGGCTGCAAACTTGCACACTGTGCAGCCAATGCGCATGCTCATCGGCGTGACCGAGCGGGGACTGCGCGAACGGAAGAAGGCCGACACCCGGGCCGCGCTGGCCGACGCCACCCTCCGCCTGGCGGTCGACCGCGGCTGGGCGCACGTCACCGTCGAGGCGATCGCGACCGCCGCCGACGTGTCGTACCGGACGTTCTTCAACCACTTCTCCAGCAAGGAGGAGGCGCTGCTGCTGCCCGGCGGGGCCGACCAGCCCCGGCTGTCGGCCCGGCTGCGCGCCCAGCCCGCGGAGACCGGGGTGCTCGACGCCGTCCGGACTGCCGTGCGAGAGG
Organism: Modestobacter sp.; assembly: GCA_025963425.1. Lineage (GTDB taxonomy): Bacteria > Actinomycetota > Actinomycetes > Mycobacteriales > Geodermatophilaceae > Modestobacter. Next base: position 885 of record JAOPUQ010000473.1, read on the forward strand.
ACCTGGCGGCCCTGGAGGCCGATGCCGACGGCCTGCGCGACCGGATGACGGTGATCATCGGCAACCCGTCGCTGCTGCCCCGGCTGGTCGAGATCGGCGCGGCGGACGACCGCGAGATCGCCGTGGCGATCGCCGAGCGCACCGGCCAGGACCTCGAGGCCGACCTCTACCCCGGCCTGCTGTCCGCCGTCCTGTCGGCCGCGGTGCGCGTGAGCCTGTGGCGCTGGCACGTCCAGGACGGCGCCACCCCGCTGACCACGCTGGTGGACGAGGCGCTGGACGCCGTGGCCGCCGGCCTGCCGGCGCCCACCACCCGCTGACCGTCTTCCCCCGACCCACCCCCACCGACAGGAGCACCATGACCACGACCGCCGAGACCGGCACCGCCGGGGTGGCCAGCACCCGGGCCGCGATGAGCCGGCGTGAGGTCCTGCAGGCGCTGTCCGGCCTGATGATGGGCATCTTCGTGTCCATCCTGGCCGCGACCGTCGTCTCCAACGCCCTGCCGGTGATCATCGCCGACCTGGGCGGCAGCCAGTCGGTCTACACCTGGGTGGTCACCGCCGAGCTGCTGGCGATGACGGCCACGGTCCCGCTCTGGGGCAAGCTCGCCGACCTGGTGAGCCAGAAGCTGCTGGTGCAGCTCTCCCTCGGCCTCTTCGTCGCCGGGTCGCTGCTGGCCGGTCTCTCGCAGGACACCGAGACGCTGATCGTCGCCCGGGTCATCCAGGGCGCCGGCGCCGGTGGCCTCACCGCCCTCGTGCAGATCGTGATGGCGGCGATGATCCCGCCGCGTGAGCTGGGCCGGTACGCCGGCATCTTCGGCGCCGTCTTCGCCGTCGCCACCGTCGCCGGGCCGCTGATCGGCGGCGTCATCGTCGACACCTCGTGGCTGGGCTGGCGCTGGTGCTTCTTCATGGGCGTCCCGTTCGCCCTGGCCGCCATCGTGCTGCTGCAGAAGACCCTGAAACTGACGACGGTCCGCCGGCGCGACGTGCACATCGACTGGCTGGGCGCGCTGCTGATCACCGGCGGTGTCAGCACGCTGCTCATCTGGGTCACCCTGGCCGGCAGCCGCTTCGACTGGCTCTCCGGGACGACCGCGCTGATGGTCGGCGGCTCGCTGCTCCTGCTGGCGTTGGCCGTGCTCGTCGAGTCCAAGGTGGCCGAGCCGATCATCCCGCTGGACATCTTCGCCAACCGCACCGTCACCCTCGCCACCGTGGCCAGCGCCCTGGTCGGCATCGCCATGTTCGGCGGCACGGTCTTCCTGTCCCAGTACTTCCAGATCTCGCTGGGCTACTCCCCCACCGAGGCCGGCCTGCTCTCGCTGCCGATGATCGGCGGCCTGCTCGTCTCCTCGACGGTGGCCGGTGCGCTGATCACCAAGACCGGTCGCTGGAAGCGGTTCCTCGTCGCCGGCGGTGCGCTGATGACCCTCGGCTTCGGGCTGCTGGCCACGATCGACGCGCGGACCTCGATCTGGCTGCTCGGCGCCTACATGGTCGTGCTCGGGGTGGGCGTCGGCTTCCTGATGCAGAACCTCGTCCTCGCCGCGCAGAACGACGTCCCCGCCCGCGAGCTGGGGTCGGCGACCTCGGTGCTGTCGTTCTTCCGCAGCCTCGGCGGCACGATCGGGGTCAGCGTGCTCGGCGCGGTGCTCGCCGGCCGGGTGGCCGCCGACCTGAGCGCCCTCGGCAGCGGCCCGGACGACGGCGCCGCCGCCGTCCCCGACGTGTCGACGCTGCCGCCGGAGGTGGCCACCCTGGTGCGGGACGCCTACGGCGACGCCACGGCCGAGCTGTTCCTCATCGCCACACCGCTGGCCGCGCTGGCCCTGCTCGTCGTCCTCTTCATCAAGGAGAAGGCGCTGAAGACCACCACCGGCGCGCAGCGCCTGGAGGCCGAGCAGCAGCTTCCCGCGGCGCACTGAGGGCGGGTGGGCCGGGACCCGGCCCGGCTCACCCGGCCAGCACGTGTACGACCGCACCGGTTGCCCCGGCCAGCACCAGGACGACGATGAACGGCGCGCGCAGGGCCAGCGCCACCGCGGCGACCGCCAGCCCGGCCAGCCGCCCGTCCAGCACCAGCGCGTCCCCCGACGTCGCGGCCTGCACGGCGACCAGCGCGGCCAGCAGCGCGGCGGGCACGAAGTCCACGACCCGGGTGACCCAGGGACGCTCGACCCAGGCGGCGGGAACCGACAGGCCGGCCAGCTTGAGCAGGTAGCAGCCCAACGAACCGGCCAGCACCACGGCCCACACCGCCCCCGTGCTCATGCGCTGACCGCCCGTGCGCGCGGCCGGCCGGCGAGCGCGACGGCGACGACGGCCAGCACGACCTGCACACCGGCGGGCACGAACGGCGTCAACACGAGCGCGAGGACCGCGCCGCCGAGGGCCACCCGGCGCTGGACGGCGGCCTCCGTCGCCCCGCGTCGCAGTCGCGGCCACAGCAGCGCCAGGAACGCCGCGGGCACGACCGAGTCCAGCGCGGCCTGCGCCGTCTCCCCCAGCGACCCGGCACCCAGTGCGCCGACCAGCGTGGTGGCGTTCCAGCCCAGGTAGATGGTGGCGCCGGTGACCCAGAAGGCGAGCCGGCCGAGCTCCCGGTCGGGTGCGGCAACCGCCATCGCCGTCGTCTCGTCGATCACCCAGTGCGCCGCGCCCGCGCGGCGCCACCAGCCGCGGGGCGCCAGCATGGGGGCCAGCCGGACGCCGTAGACGGTGTTCCGGGTGCCGAGCAGCAGGGCACTGCCGACGGCGGCCAGCGCTCCCCCGCCGGCACCGAGCACCCCGACCAGGGCGAACTGCGAGGCGCCGGTGAACATCAGCGCCGACATCACCAGCGCCTGCCACGGGTCCAGGCCCGCGCCGACCGCGGCAGCGCCGAACGCGACGCCGTAGAGCCCGACGGCCATGCCGAGGCCGACGGCGTCCCGCAGGGTGGCGGTGCGGGCGGGACTGGGCACCTGACCGACCCTATGACCCGGGCAAAGGAAGCTGTTCACCCGGTTCCGGGCGGAAAACCGGGTGGAAAGCTTCCTTTGCCTGGGGATGCCACGGCTCACACCCGTCGGCAGGGGACGGCCTGATCAACCGCCGTACAGTGAAGACGCCCGCGCGTGGTCGGCTGCAGGTCGGCAGACCGCCGGTCGTGGGTTCCCCGTCGAAGGAGACACACCCGCATGTCCGACACGCTGACCGGATCACCGGCGCTCGACGCCGTGAACGCGGCCCTGGCGACCGTCCAGGACCCCGAGATCAACCGTCCGCTGCCCGAGCTGGGCATGGTCAAGGACGTGCTGATCGGGGTCGGTGGCGACCCGGGCGCGGTGCGCATCGAGGTCTACCTGACCGTCGCCGGCTGCCCGATGCGCGAGACGATCACCAACCGGGTCACCCAGGCCGTGTCCGCCGTCCCCGGGGTGACCTCGGTCCAGGTCGGCCTGGACGTGATGAGCGACGAGCAGCGCACCGAGCTGCGCAAGACCGTCCGCGGCACCGACGCCGCCGACCCGGTGATCCCCTTCGCCCAGCCCGGCTCGCTGACCCGGGTCTACGCCGTGGCCTCCGGCAAGGGCGGCGTCGGCAAGTCCAGCGTGACGGTGAACCTGGCCGCCTCGCTGGCCAGGCGCGGCCTGTCGGTGGGCGTGGTGGACGCCGACATCTACGGCCACTCGGTGCCCCGGATGCTCGGCGTCGACGACAAGCCGACCCAGGTCGACAACATGATCATGCCGCCGCAGTCCTACGGCGTGAAGGTCATCTCGATCGGGATGTTCACCCCGGGCAACACCCCGGTCGTGTGGCGTGGCCCGATGCTGCACCGCGCGCTGCAGCAGTTCCTCGCCGACGTGTGGTGGGGCGACCTGGACGTCCTGCTGATGGACCTCCCCCCGGGCACCGGCGACGTCGCGATCTCGGTGGCCCAGCTGGTCCCCAACGCCGAGATCCTGGTCGTGACGACGCCGCAGCTGGCCGCGGCCGAGGTGGCCGAGCGGGCCGGTGCGATCGCCACCCAGACCCACCAGCAGGTGGTCGGCGTCATCGAGAACATGTCCTGGCTGGAGCTGCCCGACGGCTCCCGGATGGAGGTGTTCGGCTCCGGTGGCGGTGAGGCGGTCTCCGACGCGCTCACCAAGACCCTGGGCGCCCGGGTGCCGCTGCTGGGCCAGATCCCGCTGGACACCCGGCTGCGCGAGGCCGGTGACGCCGGTGCGCCGATCGTGCTCGCCCAGCCCGAAGCCCCGGCCGCGCAGGCGCTGGAGAAGATCGCCGAGGGCCTCGCCGTCCGCTCCCGCGGGCTTTCGGGCATGTCGCTGGGACTGACCCCGGTCCGTCACTGAGCTGGACACGGCGAGAGGCCGGTCTCCCCGCCCGGGGAGGCCGGCCTCTCGCGTTCCGGGGCAACGGCACCCGGCAACGGCTCAACGCGGCAGGGGCACGCCGCCTGGCCGCCGCGGTGTCGTCCGGAAGGACGTCGGTGTCATCGCTACGTCGGTGTCATCGCTACGTCGCGTCGGCGTCGAACGG
>JAOPUQ010000487.1 GCA_025963425.1 Modestobacter sp.
CCGGCCAGCGCCAGGCGCCCGGCGTCCAGCACGCGCACGACCCGGGCCGCCGGACGGACGACGTGCTCGGGCACCGCGTCCAGCAGGGTGGCGTCGGTGAGCAGCTGGGCCAGCGGCGCGGTCCGACCGGCCGGGTCCTCCCCACGCGCGGCCTGCGCCCGCCGGACGGCGCGGCGCATCCGGCGCAGGTCCAGCACGGTGGCCCCGCCCAGCGGGGAGGCCAGTAGCGCCTCGGCGCCCGGCTCGTCCAGCCCTGCCTCGGTGCGGACGTCGTCGGGGTCGGCGTCCGGCCCGGTGGCGGGCGCGGGCCCCACGGACGCCCGGGGCGGGAGCAGGGCGCGCATCACGGCCAGCAGCGGCTGTACGGCCGGCTGCCCGGCGAGCGCGACGTCATCGGCGGAGACGGCGACCGGCACGCCGGCCTGGGTCAGTGCCCGGCGCACCGGCCCGAGGCTGGCGGCGGCGGAACGGACCACCACCGCCATCTGCGACCACGGCACGCCGTCGAGCAGGTGCGCGCGCCGCATCGTGTCGGCCACGAAGGCAGCCTCGACCGCCGGTGAGTCGAAGACGTGCACCTGGGCCGAGCCGGGGTCGACGCCGTCGCCGGGCACCAGCCGGCGGTGCTCCCAGGGCCCGGGGAGGCCCTCGGCGACCCGGCGGCTGACCGCGAGCAGCTCGGCACCGGAACGGCGGCAGACGCCGAGGGAGGCCCGGCCGGCCGGGCGGCCGTCGCGGTGCCGGAACCGGTCCGGGAACTCGACGATGCCGCGGGGCTCGGCACCGCGGAAGGCGTAGATCGCCTGGTCGGGGTCGCCGACGACGACCAGGTCGCCCCCGCCGCCGGCCAGCAGCTCCAGCAGCTCGACCTGGGCGGGGTCGGTGTCCTGGTACTCGTCGACGAACAGCCAGCTGGCCCGCTCGCGCTCACCGCGCAGCAGCTGGGGGTCCTCGCGCAGCTCGTCGATCGCGGTCCGGACCAGCTCGGCCGGGTCGTAGCCGCTGGCCCCGCCGCGGGCGACCGTGGCGAAGAAGGAGACGTCCTGGTACTGCCGGAGGAACGCCGCCGCGGCCTCCCAGTGCGGCAGCCCGCGCTCCCGGCCCCAGGCGGCCAGCCGGTGGGCGTCGACGCCGCGCTCGGTGGCTCGCAGCAGCAGCTCCCGCAGCTCGTCGCGGAAGCCGTCGGTGCCCAGCGCCGCGGCCAGCTCGGCGGGCCAGCGCACGCCGTCCTCCTCGACGTCCCCGCGCAGCAGGTCGGCCACGACCGCGTCCTGCTCGGCGGAGGTCAGCAGCCGGGGCGCGGGCTCGCCGCGCAGCACGGCCGCCCGCCGCAGCACGCCGAAGGCGTAGGAGTGGAAGGTGCGGGCCACCGGTTCGCGGATGGTGCGCCCGACGCGCGCGGTGATGCGGGTACGCAGCTCGGCGGCGGCCTTGCGGCTGAAGGTGAGCACCAGGATCCGCTCGGGGTCCACACCCGCCTCGATGCGGGCGGCCACGGCCTCCACGATGGTCGTGGTCTTGCCGGTGCCGGGCCCGGCCAGCACCAGCAGCGGGCCACCGGCGTGGCCGACGACCGCCTGCTGGGTGGGGTCCAGCCGGGGGCGGACCACGGGGGCGGCCTCGGGCTGGACGAGCCGGTAGACCGGCGCCCCGCCCGCGGCGGTGCCGGTGCTGGTGCTCGTGCTCGTGCTCTCGATCGTCGTCTCCCCCCGCACCCCTCGATGAGACCACGGGGTACCGACAGGACCGCTGCGGTCAGTCCTCGTCGGGCCAGCCCACCGCCGCCAGGTCGACCCGCTGCCCGCGCAACGGCACGCCCTCACCCGCGAGCAGCTCCAGCTGGCGGACCCGCACCGGCTCGGCGGCCGTGCCGTCGGCGCGGACCACCCGGTGCCACGGCACGGCTCCACCGCCCCCGGCCAGCGCACGCGCCACCCGCCGCGGACCCACGCCGACCAGCCGGCCGACCGCCCCGTAGGTGCTCACCCGGCCCGGTGGGATCGACTCGACCACGTCGAAGACCGCCTCGTCGACGTCCGCGGGCAGCACGTCAGCCCAGGGAGAAGGCGTTCTGGTGCCACCAGCTGAACAGCGCCGACAGCTCGGCCTGCGTGCTGCCGGGCCCGGTGACGAAGCCCTCGATCAGGTACTCCTCGTCGGTCCAGGTCACGATGACCGAGCCGTCGTCCAGGATGGCGCAACCAACCTGCCCGCCCGCCCCGCACCCGGCGGCCATGGTGTCGCCGTCCCCCTCGGTCTCGGTCTGCCGGCAGTCGATGAAGTCCGCGGGCAGCGTGGCCAGGAAGTCCTCGGACGTCGCCGGCGCGGACGAGCTGTCCACGGTCCGGTCGGACGCCACCGGCTCGTCACCGCCGCCGAGGGTCAGCGTGAGCACCACCCCGAGGACGACGAGGAGCACCAGCGCGGCGGTCCCGCCGATGAGCAGCCCCTTCTTCGCCCCGCTGCCCGAGCCGCCGGGGCCACCGGGGCCCTGCGGGTTGCCCGGCCACCCAGGCCCACCCGGCCCACCGGGACCACCCGGGCTCCCCCAGGCGGGGAACCCGGGCGCCGGGGCGCCGTAGGGCTGCTGCCCGGGCACGGCGAACCCGCCGACCTGGGTCGGCTGGTCGCCGTAGGCCGGAGCCGGGGGCTGCTGCCAGCCACCGCCCTGCCCCGGGGGACCGGAGAAGTGGGGTCCCTGGGTCGGCTGGCTCATGGTGTCCTCTGGATCGGGGCGGGGTGGGCACCGGATGCCAGGTGGTTTCCGCCCGCCGTCACTCTCGGTCGTCCAATCATGGCCCGGCTCAGCCGCGTCGGCCGTAGCGAGCCAGCAGCGCGGTCAACGGGTCGGCGCTCGGTGGGACCGGGAGGGGCGGTCCTACGACGCCGGGCACGCCGTCGGGCCCCACGTGCAGCTCGGCGAAGTCCAGGGCCGCGGCCACCAGATCGGCGTCCAGCCGGGTGTCCCCGCCGGTGGCGCGCGCCAGGTCCCAGGCGTGCACGGTCAGGTCGGCGGTCATCTCGAGCAGGTAGTGGGTCGCCGGGGTCGGGCCGCGGGACAGCTCGACGGTCCGGTCGGGCTCGTCGTCGAGGGCCCACGCGGTCAGCGCAGCGTCCGCCGCCGTCTCCCAGGCGGTGAGCGGGTCGTCGCCCAGGAGGTCGCCGGTCCCGGTCGGGATGCGGGATCCCACGGCGTCCAGCGGCTCACCCGCCAGCAGGGGCGGCACCCACAGCTGCTCCGCAGTCAGGTGCGCGACGAGGTCGGCGACGCTCCACGGCGGCAACGCCGGGGTGTCCCACCGGCCGGGCGGCACGGCGTCGACGCGGTCGGTGAACTGGGCCTGGGCTCGCTGGTAGCGCTCGAGCAGCTCGGCTCGGGAGGACTCGGGCATGCCCCCAGTAGAACGCAGCCCGGGGACGCAGCAGGGCCCGGCGCCCCCGAGGGGACGCCGGGCCCTGCTGGTGCGGGGACCGATCAGTACGTCGGCAGCGCCTTGTCGATCCGGGTCGCCCACGCCGTCACGCCGCCCTGCACGTGGACGGCGTCCTTGAAGCCGGCGGCCTTGACGGCGGCCAGCGCCTCGGCGGAGCGGACACCGGTCTTGCAGTGCAGCACGATCGGCCGGTCCTGCGGCAGCTGGGACAGCGCCCGGCCGGACAGGATCTCGTCCTTCGGGATCAGCTTGGCGCCCGGGATCGAGACGATCTCGTACTCGTTGGGCTCGCGGACGTCGATGAGCTCGAAGTCCT
>JAOPUQ010000140.1 GCA_025963425.1 Modestobacter sp.
CCTGGCCCCAGCGCAGGAACTGGTAGCGCTCGCCGTTGCGCTCGTACTCGATCTCGACGTTGCGCGCGAAGGAGTCGCGGGTGCCGAAGACGTCGGCGATGACGGAGTGGTCGATGACCAGCTCGGCAGGCGCCAGCGGGTTGATCTTCTGCGGGTCGCCGCCGAGGTCGGCCATGGCCTCGCGCATGGTGGCGAGGTCGACGATGCACGGGACGCCGGTGAAGTCCTGCATGACCACGCGGGCAGGGGTGAACTGGATCTCCTGGTCGGGCTCCGCGTTCGGGTCCCAGTTCGCCAGCGCACGGATGTGGTCGGCGGTGATGTTCGCGCCGTCCTCGGTACGGAGCAGGTTCTCCAGGAGCACCTTGAGGCTGAAGGGCAGCTTGTCCGCGCCCTCCACCGCGTCGAGCCGGAAGATGTCGTAGTCGGTCCCGTCGACACTGAGCGTCGACCGTGCTCCGAAGCTGTCCTTGCTGGCTGCCACTGCTTGCGCCTCACCCTCGCTGGTCCTACGGGCGCAGGTCCTGCGCCCGATTGCCACCCCCGATCATCCCAGCTCACCGGCCGGTCTGCGGAGCGAGGCTGCCCTAACCTGCGGCGTGCCCCTACCGTGGGACGGCGTGACCGTCCCCGACCCGCTGCCCGGCTGGCTGACCGGCGCCCGGCGCGTCTGCGTCCTCACCGGTGCCGGCATCTCCACCGACAGCGGCATCCCCGACTACCGGGGGCCCAACGGCGTGTGGACCCGCGACCCGGACGCGGAGAAGCTCGTGACGCTGTCCTACTACGTGGCCGACCCGGAGGTCCGCCGGCGGGCGTGGCAGATGCGGCGGGTCCTGCGCCCGGACGGCGTCCGGCCCAACGCCGGGCACGCGGCCCTGGTCGACCTGGAGCGGCAGGGCCGACTGCGGGCGCTGCTGACCCAGAACGTCGACGGGCTGCACCAGGCGGCGGGGTCCTCGCCCCGGGCGGTGCTCGAGCTGCACGGGACGGTGCACGCGGTCGAGTGCCTGTCCTGCGGCGACCGGACGTCGATGGACGGTGCACTGGCCCGGGTGGACGCCGGCGAGCCGGACCCGGCCTGCCTGGTCTGCGGCGGCGTCCTCAAGTCCGCGACCGTCTTCTTCGGGCAGGCACTGGACCCCGACGTGATCGACGCGGCGACCGCGGCCACCGCCGACTGCGACGTCTTCCTCACCGTCGGGACGTCGCTGGGCGTGCACCCGGCCGCGGGCCTGGTCGAGGTGGCCGCGGCCGCCGGGGCCCGGGTGGTCGTCATCAACGCCGAGCCCACGCCCTACGACCGGCTCGCCGACCTGGTGGTGCGGGACCCGATCAGCGTGGTCCTGCCACGAATTCTTGCCGAGGTGGCCTGACCTCAGCGAGCTCGGCGAGTTGTTTGTCGGCCGGGCCGGTTAGCGTGACCGCGACCACGACGAGCGGAGCGCCGTCCGTGCTCCCCGGAGCCCGGCAGCGCCCCCTGAACGCCCGGGAGCCGGCATGCGCGTGCCCTTGACCACTCGTGACTTCATCGACCGGGCCGAACTGGTGTACGGCGACCGGATCGGCATCGTCGACGAGCCGCTGCAGCCGGCGGACCCGCTGGGGGAGCTGACCTACCGCGAGGTGGCCCGCCGGGCACGGGCGATCGCCGCCGGCCTGGACGCACTGGGCGTCGGCGAGGGGGAGCGGGTGGCCGTCGTCAGCCACAACTCCGCCCGGCTGCTGGAGCTGCTCTACGCCGTCCCGTCGTACGGCCGGGTGCTGGTGCCGATCAACTTCCGGCTCTCGGCCGCGGAGTTCAGCTACATCGTCGAGCACTGCGGCGCGAGCGTGCTCCTGGTGGACCCTGAGGTGGAGGAGCAGCTGTCGGGGATCACCGGCACGCACCGCTTCGTGCTGGGCGAGGAGTACGAGTCCGGCCTGCTGCGCTTCGACGCCGAGCCGCGGCCGTGGTCGGAGCCGGACGAGGACGCCACGGCGACGATCAACTACACCAGCGGGACGACGGCGCGACCCAAGGGCGTGCAGATGACCCACCGCAACGAGTGGATCAACGCCACGACGTTCGGGCTGCACATGCAGGTCAGCGACCGCGATGTCTACATGCACACGCTGCCGATGTTCCACTGCAACGGCTGGGGGCTGCCGTACACGAGCGCCGGGCTCGGGGTGAAGCAGGTGCCGATCCGCAAGATCGACGGCGCGGAGATCCTCCGCCGCGTGGAGCAGCACGGCGTGACGCTGATGGCCGGCGCACCGGCGGTCTGGAACTCCGTCCTCGACGCCGCCGCCGACTGGGACGGCGAGATTCCCGGCCGCGGCCAGGTGCGGATCGTGGTCGCCGGTGCCGCCCCGCCCTCCCGCACCATCGCCCGGGTGGAGGAGGAGCTGGGCTGGGAGTTCAACCAGATCTACGGCCTCACCGAGACCGCGCCCCTGCTCACGGTCAACCGTCCCCGCGCCGAGTACGACGACCTCAGCCCGCTGGACCGGGCCAAGGCGCTGTCCCGGGCCGGCGTCCCGGTGCTGGGCACCCGGCTCACGACCAGCGGCTCCGGTGAGGTGCTCGCGCAGGGCAACACCGTGCTGGCCGGGTACTGGGAGAACCCGGAGGCCACGGCGGAGGCCCTGGAGGGCGGCTGGTTCCACACCGGTGACGGCGGGACCCTCGACGACGGCGGCTACCTGACCATCTCCGACCGCAAGAAGGACGTGATCATCACCGGCGGGGAGAACGTCTCCTCGATCGAGGTCGAGGATGCCGTGTTCAGCCACCCGGCGGTCGCCGAGGTGGCGGTGATCGGCGTCCCCGACGAGAAGTGGGGCGAGATGGTCACCGCGCTGGTCGTGCTGGCCCCGGGGACCTCGGCCACCGAGGCCGAGATCATCGCCCACTGCCGGGCGCAGATCGCCACCTACAAGGCGCCCAAGCGGGTGGAGTTCCGCGACGGCATCCCGCGCACGGCGACCGGCAAGATCCAGAAGTTCAAGCTCCGGGAGTCCTTCTGGACGACGCCGGACCAGCCGGTGGACTGACTGCTCCGGCCCCTCCCTCCCGCACCGGCCCCTCTCCCACCGGCACCGGGGCCTCTCCCTCCAAGGGGGGAGAGGCCCCCGGTAGCCCTCCGGTGATCACCCGATCCGGTCGATCTGGACCAAAGCACACCCCTGAACGGGTGGCCAACCAGGTCGAGACCGGCCCGCCGCGAGGCGATGCCGGGCAACGGAGGAGTCGGGGTTCGTGGGCGAGCGGGTCGGAACGCAGGTCGGCAGGCAGCAGTGGGCGGGTGCGCCCTGGGTGCGCCGCGCGATCGGGATCGGGGCGGTCGCCGTCGTGTTCCTGGTGTCCGCGCCCGGGATGGCCGCCGCGGCGCCCACCAACCCGAGTGACTCCCAGATCAGCGCGGCCGAGCAGGCCAAGCAGGACGCCGCCGCCCGCGTCGGGGCGATCACCGCCCAGCTGGCCTCGGCGCAGGCCGGCGCGGACGCCGCGCACCAGGCGGCGCAGATCGCACTGCAGGACTACGAGGACAAGCAGGCCGCCTTCGAGACGGCCAAGGGCGCCGCAGACGCCGCCGCCGCCGCGGCCGCCACGGCGCGGACGGAGCTGGCGGAGGGCCGCGACGACGTCGCCGCGTTCGCCCGGGCCAGCTACATCCAGGGCACCACCGCGCCGGGCATGACCGCGCTGCTGAGCTCCGGTGGACCGGCCGAGCTGATCGAGCGCGCCGCGCTGCTCGACGCCGCCGGGACCCACCGCACCGACGTCGTCGCCGAGCTCACCGTGCTCGAGGACCAGGCGGCGACCGCTGACGCCGTCGCCCAGCAGACCGTCACCGAGGCGGCCACGCTGCAGACGCAGGCCGCGGAGTCGCTGGCCAGCGCACAGACGCAGGAGCAGTCGGCGCGCAGCCAGGCCGACGTCCTCAGCGACCAGCAGGCCGGCCTGCAGGCCGAGCTGCAGCAGGCCCAGCAGACGCTCTACGGCCTGGAGGGCGCCCGTCAGGCCGCGCAGGCCTACGCCGCGCAGCAGGCCGCCGCCGCGGCGGCCGTCCCGGCCCGCACGCCGGTCCGGGTGTCCGCCCCGCCGTCGTCGTCCGGTGCGTCGTCCTCGGGTGCGTCGTCCTCGGGTTCGTCGACCTCGGGTTCGTCGTCGTCAGGTTCGTCGTCCTCCGGGGGGTCCTCGTCCGGTGGGTCCTCCTCCGGTGGGTCGTCGTCCGGTGGGTCGTCCTCGGGTGGCTCGTCCACCGGTGGGACCGCCGGCGCCCCCGCCGTCTCGGCCGCGCAGACCGCCATCGCCGCGGCGAAGACCCAGATCGGCGTCCTCTACTCGTGGGGCGGCGGCGGCAGCAGCGGCCCCAGCTACGGCATCTCGCCCGACACCAGCGTCTACGGCTTCGACTGCTCGGGCCTGACCCAGTACGCCTACGCCCGGGCCGGCATCGGCATCGGCGGCACCAGCCGCGACCAGTGGTGGAACAACCGCAACAAGCAGGTGGACGCCTCGGACCTCCAGCCCGGCGACCTGATGTTCTGGGCCTCCGGCAGCTCGTACACGTCGATCTACCACGTGTCGATCTACATCGGCGGAAACAAGATGATCGAGGCCCCGGACCGCGGGCTGAGGGTCATGACGTCGACCGTGCGCTACGGCAGCGACTACTACGGCGCCGTCCGGCCCAGCGCCTGAAGAAGAGCCGCACCCCGGCGTCGACACGGGGGGACAGGGCGTCGGGCAGCCACGGGGGGAGCTGCCCGACGCAGCTACCAGGCTAGCAGCCCGAGGGTCTCCCGGGCAGGCTCTGGCGGACCCTGTGGGTCGCCTGTCGAACCCGCGCGGCGGGTGGCCGGCCACCCGCGGTGTAGGACACTGGCGGACGTGACCGCCGTCAGCAGCCCGCCCGCGCCCGACCAGCCCACCCCGCCGTCGGTGGACGCCGCCCGGCTGGAACGGGCGCTGTTCGAGATCAAGCGGGTCATCGTCGGCCAGGACCGGCTGATCGAGCGCATGCTGGTCGGCCTGCTCGCCCGCGGGCACGTCCTCCTCGAGGGCGTGCCCGGCGTGGCCAAGACCCTGGCGGTCGAAACGCTGGCCACCGTCGTCGGCGGCAGCTTCGCCCGCCTGCAGTTCACTCCCGACCTGGTGCCGGCGGACATCATCGGCACCCGCATCTACAAGTCCGGGCAGGACGCCTTCGACACCGAGCTCGGCCCGGTGTTCGCCAACTTCGTGCTGACCGACGAGATCAACCGCGCCCCGGCCAAGGTGCAGACCGCGTTGCTGGAGGTCATGGCCGAGCGGCAGGTCTCCATCGGCGGGGTGACCCACCCGCTGCCCGACCCCTTCCTCGTGCTGGCCACCCAGAACCCGATCGAGTCCGAGGGCGTGTACGCCCTGCCCGAGGCCCAGCGCGACCGCTTCCTGCTCAAGGTCCTCGTGGACTACCCGAGCCCGGAGGAGGAGCGCGAGATCATCTACCGGATGGGCGGCACCCCTCCGCAGGCGCAGACCGTGCTCGGCCCCGACGACGTCCGCCGGCTCCAGCGCACCGCGCAGGAGGTGTTCGTCCACCACGCGCTGGTCGACTACGTCGTCCGGCTCGTGGTGGCCACCCGCGCCCCGCGGGAACACGGCATCGACGACGTGGCCGGCTGGGTGACCTACGGCGCCAGCCCGCGCGCGTCGCTGGGCCTGATCGCCGCCAGCCGGGCGCTCGCGCTGATCCGCGGCCGTGACTACGTGCTGCCCCAGGACGTCCTCGACGTCACCGTCGATGTGCTGCGGCACCGGCTGGTGCTCTCCTACGACGCGCTGGCCGACGGGGTGCCGGCCGACCACGTGGTCAAGCGGATCGTGCAGAGCGTGCCGTTGCCCCAGGTGACCCCCCGCCAGCGGGCCGGCGGCTACGGGCCGGGCAGCCCGGGTGGCCCGGTCGTGCCCGGCTTCGGCGGTCCCGGCGCACCCGGGCAGCCGGCCTTCGGCCCGCCCCCCGGTGGGCCGCAGGGCGCTCCGCAGGGCGGATACCCCGGGCCGCAGTCGGTGTGACCGAGCCGGCGAGGTCACCGGAGGGCACAGCACCGTCGGGCACGGTTCCGACGAGCGCCCGCGAGGAGGTGTCGTGACCGAGCTGCCTGCTCCGCGGGCGGGCGCGGCGCCGCCCCGCTTCGGCGGCGCGCCCGACGCCGCCTCCGCCGCCGTCATGCTGCGCCGGCTGGAGCTGACCGTGCGCCGCCGGCTGGACGGGCTGCTGCAGGGCGACCACCTCGGGCTGGTCCCCGGGTCGGGCAGCGAGGCCGGTGACGCGCGCACGTACCACCCCGGAGACGACGTCCGGCGGATGGACTGGCCGGTCACCGCCCGCACCCAGGTCCCGCACGTACGGGAGACGATCGCCGACCGCGAGCTGGAGACCTGGGTGGTGCTGGACCTGTCGGCCAGCCTGGACTTCGGCACCGCCTACTGCGAGAAGCGCGACCTGGCGATCGCCGGGCTGGCCGCGGTCAGCCACCTCACCGTGCGCGGCGGCAACCGGCTGGGCGCCGTGGTCACCACGGGAGAGCGGGTCGACCGGTACCCCGCCCTCTCCGGCCGGCTGCCCGCCGACCGGCTGCTGAGGTCCGTCGTCGCGACGCCGCGGGCCGGTGGTGGGCGGCGGGGCGACCTGGCGGCCGCTCTGGAGTCGCTGCGCCGGCCGCCCCGGCGGCGCGGGCTCGTCGCGGTGATCTCGGACTTCCTCGGTTCTGACGCCCGGGGCCCGGCCGACTGGGAACGCCCGCTGCGCGGTCTGTCGGCCCGGCACGAGCTGCTGGCGATCGAGGTGGTCGACCCGCGCGAGCTGGAGTTGGCCGACGTCGGGCTGCTCACCGTGGTGGACCCGGAGACCGGTCGGACCCTCGAGGTGCCGACCGGCAACGCGGAGGTCCGCCGCCGTTTCGCCGAGGGTGCGGCCGCGCAGCGGCGGGAGA
>JAOPUQ010000086.1 GCA_025963425.1 Modestobacter sp.
GGACGACCGAGATCGGCCGCGTCACCGGCCGGCGACTCGGCCACCGCCGCGCCGGGCCGCCCGGTCACGAGCCCGGCGAGCGCCGGGCGCGCGGCGACGCCGGGCGCGAGCTCCGGGTCGGCGGCGACCGGGCGGAGCAGGTCGACGAAGGGCAGGTAGGGCAGCCCGACGTCGCCCAGGTCGACGCAGTGGCCGATGAGCACGCGGACACCCCGCCCGGCCGCCTGCCGGGACAGCTCCTCGAGCAGCCGGCTCTTGCCGACGCCCGCGTCACCGGCCAGCAGCGCGGCGGACGGCCGGCCTTCGACCGCCCGGTCGACGAGCGCCATCAGCCGGGCCAGCTCGGGAGCCCGGCCGACCAGCGGACAGTCGTCCCAGCGCGGCACGGAGCCGATCGTGGCACGGAGCACCGACAGGTCCGGCTCCGCCCGCGGGGTGCTCTCAGCGCTGCCGCCGCCGGCCGGTGAGCCAGGAGCCGCGCCGGCTGCCGTTCCGCGCCGCCGCCTGGATCAGCTCGCGCCGGTAGGCCAGTTCTGCTTCCAGCGCCTCGTTGGGGTAGCGCAGCTCCATGACCGTCTCCTCTGTGTCGTCCGGGGTGGACGAGGAGGACGGTCGCCCTGAGGGGGTGCCGGCCACATCGGTCGGTCACGCGGTCCGGCGCCGCCGGGACCTCAGATCGGGCCGAGGGGCCTCAGGAGCCGGCTCAGCGCAGCTCGCTGCCCTTGGTCTCCGGCAGCGTCAGGATGGCCAGGAACGCGACGACGGCCGCCACGGCGACGTACCAGAAGAACCACAGCGGATGGTCGGCCTCCGACAGCGCGGTGATGACCAGCGGCGCCGTCCCGCCGAAGACGGCGACGGTCAGGTTGTACCAGGCGCCGATGCCGGTGGCCCGCAGCTCGGTCGGGAACAGCTCGCTCATGATCGCCGGGGCGATGGAGGCCAGCAGCGCGTAGAGCACCAGGCCCACGCTGAACACCACGATCAGCGAGCCCAGGTTGTCCCGCACGAGGAACGACAACGGGACGATGAGCACCGCGATCGCGGCCGACCAGACCAGCATCTGCGGCTTGCGGCCGAACCGGTCCGACAGCCAGCCGAAGGGGTAGCAGCAGGCGACGAACAGTGCTGTGCCGATGGACAGCGCGATGAACACATCGTTGGCGTCGGCGTCCCGGAAGTTGATCGCGAACGGCGTCAGGGCGCTGAAGAACGTGTAGTACGACAACGTCGAGAGCATGGTGAACGCGCACAGCTGCAGCACCGCCCGCGGGTGCTCGCGGATGGTCAGCATCAGCGGGTTCTTCGTCGCCCGGGCCTTGGCCGCGTTCTCCTCGAACTGGTCGGTCTCGGCGAGCGACCGGCGCAGCCACAGGCCGACGAAGCCCAGCAGGCCACCGGCGGCGAAGGCGATCCGCCAGCCGTAGGAGTTGAGCTGGTCGTCGTCCAGCACGTTGGTGAGCAGCACGCCCAGCAGCGACGCGGCCAGCAGCGAGGTGCCCGTGGAGATGTAGAAGAACGCCGAGTAGCGGCCTCGGCGGGCCGGCGGGGCGATCTCGGCCAGGTACGCCGAGGCGTTGGACACCTCACCGCCCAGCGACATGCCCTGGGCGATGCGGGCCAGCAGCAGCAGGATCGGGGCCAGCCAGCCGACCGCCTCGTACGTGGGCAGGACGGCGATCACCAGCGACCCGCCGGCCATCAGCAGGATGGTCAGCAGCATCCCGGCCTTGCGCCCGCGCAGGTCGGCGAACCGGCCCAGCAGCCAGCCACCCAGCGGCCGGAAGAAGAAGGCCAGCGCGTAGGCCGACGTGGTGCCGATCAGCGCGAGCGCCTCGTTCTCCTTGGGGAAGAACTGGGTGGAGAAGTAGACGAGGAAGGTCGCGTAGACCGTCCAGTCGAACCATTCGACCGCGTTGCCGATGCTCGCGGAGACCAGGGTGCGCACCGGCAGCCGATGCGGCTGCGACGTCGTCGTCTGCTGGACCGTGTCGGCCATGGTGGTCCTCCGTCAGGTCGTCGGCGTGCCCGTCACCGTAGTGACGCCGGGCACGACCGGCATCCGGGGAGGTCACCGCAGGTCGTCACCGGTGCCGGACCGGTCGTCATCGGCGGTGACCCCGACGAAGCCGGCGGCCGCGCGGAACCGCGGGAAGGCGCGAGGACGATCATGCCGTCGGCCACGGGTAGCAGGGCCGCCGGTGGGGCACATCCCGCGCGAGCGCCGGGCGACTGCCCGCCGCCGAGAGGAGCACCGTGCCCGACAACGGCAGCACCCACCTGCCCCCCACCGTCTTCGTGCTCTACGGGGCCACCGGCGACCTCGCCCACCGGATGGTCCTGCCGGCCTTCTTCCAACTCGCCCAGCACGGCCTGCTGCCCGCCGACTGGCGGCTGATAGGCAACGGCCGCGGCGACGTGTCCCACGAGGACTTCGCCGCCCGGGTGCACGACGCCCTGGCCGAGTTCGGACCCCATCCCGACGAGGGCCCGTGGGACGAGTTCAGCAAGCGGCTCCGGTTCGCCGGCGGCGGCTTCGACGAGAACGACCCCGGCAGCCTGCTCGACGTGCTGGCCGAGGCCCGGGAGGACCTCGGTGCGGAGGCGCAGCTGGTGCACTACCTGGCCATCCCGCCCACCGCCTTCGCCGGCATCACCCGCGGCCTGGCCGAGCACGGCCTGGCCAAGGGGTCGCGGGTGGTCTACGAGAAGCCCTACGGCACCTCCCCCACGTCCTTCCGCGAGCTCGACGAGCTGGTGCTGTCGGTGCTGGAGGAACAGCAGGTCTTCCGGATCGACCACTTCCAGGGCAAGGAGGGCACCCAGGACCTGCACGTCCTGCGCTTCGCCAACGGCCTGTTCGAGCACATCTGGGACCGCGAGCACGTGCGTCAGGTGCAGATCGACGTCCCGGAGACCCTGGACGTCACCCAGCGGGCGACCTTCTACGACGCCACCGGCGCGACCCTGGACATGCTGGTCACCCACCTGTTCCAGGTCGCCGCCGAGGTCGCCATGGAGCCGCCGGTCTCCCTCGCGCCGGAGGACCTGCAGGACGCCCGCGAGTCGGTGCTGGCCGCCTTCCGGCCGCTGGCCGCCGAGGACGTCGTCCTCGGGCAGTTCGAGGGCTACACCGACATCGACGGGGTCGCCGACGACTCGCGGACCGACACCTTCGTCGCGGCGCGGCTGTGGATCGACACCGACCGATGGCGGGGCGTGCCCTTCCTGCTGCGCACCGGCAAGAAGCTGGCCGCCGGCGAGCAGCGGGTGATCCTGGTGCTGCACAAGCCCGACGGCCCGGTCACCCGCGTGCCCGGTTACGGCAACGTGGTGTCCCTGTCGCTGTCCGGCGCCGGCTCGCTGGACCTGCAGCTGATCGCCAAGGAGCCCGGCCCCGACCTCACCCTGACCCAGGCCACCAGCTCGCTGGACCTGGCACACGTCGGCAAGGGCAAGCCGTTGCCGCCCTACGTCTCGCTGATCCACGACGTGATCACCGGCGACCGCTCGCTGTTCACCACCAGCGCGGGGCTCGCCTCGGCGTGGGCCGCGGTCGAGCCACTGCTCGACGACCGGCCGGCCGTGCAGCCCTACGCCCCGGGATCGTGGGGTCCGGTCGCGGCCAACGAGCTGGCCGGCCCGTGCGGCTGGCTGCTGGGCCAGACGGAGGACTGAGCCGCCCGGCACGCACGAGAGCCCCCGTCCACGCGTGGACGGGGGCTCTCGTCGCGTTCGGGTCCGGACCGGGCGCTGGTCGCCTCGCGGCGGTTTGCACATCCGCGGCTCCAGGCCCCCGACCGAGGTCGGGGCGGTATTCCGCGGCGGCAGTTACTAGTGGAGCCCGGGGACACAGGTCGCCCGGCCCGAACGTGGTTCACCATACCCGCGCCCCGACGCCGACATGCCCGGGCGGCAGGCTCAGTTGAAGCCGCGCTCGTCCTGCTTCAGCGCCGTGTCGACGGTCAACGCGGAGGCCAGCACCAGGCTGGCGAGCGGGTCCGCCAGCCGCTGGTGGACCTGGACGACGTAGTTGTCGGCGGTGGTGAACATGGTCCGGGCGAAGCCCTCCCACTTCTTGGTGATCCGGGCGACCTCGAGGCCCGAGGCGTCGGTGATCGCGAAGTCCCAGGCCCGCCAGTTCTCGGCCTGGATGGCGCCCATCAACTGACCGCCCACGACCAGGTCGAAGCGGATCCTGCCGAACACGTTGGCCTGCACGACCTCCCCGACCGGCCGGCCGTCGGGCCGGGCCACCAGCACCCGGGACTTCATCACCTTGGCCGGCCGGGTGAGTACCAGCACCGGGCCGGTCGCGTCGCGGACCTCGAGGTGATGGGTGAGGAACTGGTCGAAGGAGGAGAGCAGCCGGACCGCCTTGCGCAGGCTGCTCTGCCCGACCTGCGTCACCGCACCGAGCTGCTGACCGTTGCCGTCGAAGACCGCGTACTCGTTGGTCAGCTCGATGATCTTGGTCTTCTGGTTGACCACCAGCACCGGCTGCTCCAGCAGGATCGACCGGTGCTGCGACCAGCCGTTCGGCGGCGCGCCCGGTGCCGGGACGGGCGGCGGCGGGGCAGCCGGCTGCTGCACGTGCTCGGTCCACGAGGCCCCGTCCCACCAGCGCGTGCCGGGCCCACCGGCGGGGTCGGGGTACCAGCCCGGCGGGGGCGGCGGCTGCGTCATGGACGGCACCGTAGCGGGCCCGACCGGCCACCCGGCCCGGCCACGGGGGCATGCCAGACTTGCCGCGTGGGGGAGCTGACCGGCGCCGAGGCCCGGGTTCTGGACGGCGTGGACGAGCAGTGGCTGGTCGACCGGCTGCGCGAGCTGGTCGCCGTCCCCTCGGTCGGCGGGACGGCCGCGGAGTCCGAGGCCCAGCACCTCGTCGCCGGGTGGCTGGCCGCGGCCGGCGCCGACGTCGACACGTGGGAGATCGACCTGCTCGCCGCGGCCGCCGCCGACGACGCCCCCGGCCAGGAGGTCTCCCGCGGCGAGGCCTGGGGCGTGGTGGGCACGGTCGGCGGCGTCGAGGACGGCGAGCCCGGCCTGGTGCTCAGCGGGCACACCGACGTCGTGCCGGCCGGAGACCCGACGCTGTGGCCCGCCGACCCGTTCACCCCCCGGGTGACCGACGGGCGGCTGCACGGCCGAGGCGCCTGCGACATGAAGGGCGGGCTGGTCGCGGCGCTGGGCGCGGCGCGGGCGGTGCG
>JAOPUQ010000156.1 GCA_025963425.1 Modestobacter sp.
ACCGCCCTGCCGAGGCCGCGCCCGTGCCCGTGCCCGTGCCCGGACAGCCGTCGAGCCGCCCGCAGTGTCGGTGCGGGCGGCTCGACGGCTCGGTGCGGCACCCCGGTGCCGGGGGGTCGGGGTGCCGCACCGACTCAGACGGTGTACTCGATGTGCAGCACCGGCGCCTTGGCCGTGCCCCCGTCGAAGGACTCGGCGATCCGGGTCCCCGTGCCGGTGATGACCAGGACCATCGCGTTGCCGCTGGCCCAGCCCGGGCTGGCGACGATCTGCCGCAGCACCGCGCTCAGGTCCGGCGTCCGCTGGTCCGCGGTCCGGGCGTTGGCCGTGGGCCAGGTCACCGGGTTCCACGCCACGGTCGCCGAGGTGCGCGGCCGCGACGAGACGTCCCGGACCGCCGTGGTGAACGTGGCCGCGTTGCCCGCGGCCTGGCCGGCCACGGTCAGGCCGGCCGCCTCGGTCGACACCTCGTCGACCTGGAACTGCACGTAGGCCCGGGTGATGGTGGCCCCGGCCGGCAGCGTCACGCCGGTGAACCGCAGCCCGACGGTCTGCACCCGCGTCCCGTCGGTGACCAGGTTGAGGTCACCGCTGGTGAGCCCGACCGCGCCCGAGGAGGCGACCTCCTCCGCGTCGTCGGCGCTGGCCCGGATCGGCAGGTCGAGCACCCCCGGCGTGCCCGTCCCCCCACCCGGCGTCGCCTCGGTCACCGTGACCGTCACGTCGTCGGTGGAGGTGAGCTGCCCGTCGGTGCCGGTCAGCCGGAGCACGTAGGTCCCGGCCTGGGAGAACGTCGCCGTCGTCGACGGTGACGTCGCCGAGGCGAACGTCACCGTGCCGGTGCCACTCTGCTTGGTCCAGGTGCCGGTCGCCGTCGACCCCGCCGGCCTCCCGTCGTCGGTGACCGAGCCGGACAGCGTCGCCGCGTTCGGCCGCACCACCGAGCGGTCCGGCCCGGCGCTGACGGTGGGTGCCGCGTTGGTCGGCGCCGTACCGCCGCCGCCGAACTCGAGGTGCAGGACGGGCGCCCTGGCGGCGCCGCCTTCGAAGGACTCGGCGGTGCGGGTCCCCGTGCCGGTGATGACCAGGGCGAGCGCGTTGCCGCTGACCCAGCCGGACCGGTTCACGATCTCCTGCACCACCGGAGCCAGGTTCGGCGTCCGCTGGTCCACGCCGCGGGCAGCCACCGTCGTCCAGGGCGCCGGGACCCAGCCGACGCTCGCCGCCGTGCGCGGCCGGTTGCTGACGTCCTTGGAGACCGTCGTGAAGGTCGCCGGGTTGTCGGCGGCCTGGCCGGCGACGGTGAGGTTCGCCGCGGCCGTGGTGACCTCGTCGGCCTGGAACTGCACGTAGGCGTTGGTGATCTTCGCGCCCTTCGGCACCGCGACCCCGGTGAACCGCAGACCGACGGTCTGCACGGTCGTGCCGTCGGTGGTCAGCTCCAGGTCGTCGCCGACCGTGGCGGTGCTGCCCGACTTCTGCTCGGCGTCGTCCGTGCCGGCCCGGACGGGGACGTCGAGCGTGCCGGCGGCAGCGACCGCTATCGCCACGTCGTCGCTGGCCGACAGGGAGGAGTCGTTGCCGGTCAGCCGGAGCACGTAGCTGCCCTCGGCGCTGAAGGTGGCCGTGGTCGACGCCGAGTTCGCCTGCGCGAAGGTGACCGTGCCCGGCCCGCTGACCTTGGTCCACGCCGCCGTCACCGCGGCCGGCGGGTTCGGCCGGCCGTCGTCGGTCACCGACCCGGCCAGCGAGGCCGAGTTCGGCAGGGTGACCGTCATGTCCGGCCCGGCGCTCACCCGGGGAGCGGTGTTGTTCGACAGTGGCGGCAGACGCAGATCCATCTCGTACAGGCGGCCGTCGTTCTCCGCCGCGTTGCTGTCGTTGTCGACGCCGCGGTCGACGATGAAGGCGTCGGTCCGCCCCGACCCGTCGGTCGCGGGGGCCAGCGTGATCCCGGCGGCGCTCTTCGGGCTGCCGGCGGAGATGTCGACGACGTTCATCAGCGCGCCCTGGCGGTTCAGCTCGTAGACCGCCCTGCTGCCGCCGTCGAGCACGAGGATCGAGTTGCGCTCCGGGTAGTACTTGATCCCCTCGGGGTCCAGAACCCCGTACTGGCCGACGTCGAACACCGTCCGGACGTCGTCGCCGGGGGCCACGGACCCGTCGAACCGGCCGTTGGGGCCGGGTGAGTAGTCGACGACGTCGGTGTTGGCGCCGTCGATGATCAGCACGTGCCCGTTGGTGGTGGTGTCGGAGTCGAGGGTGACGTCCTCGGGGTCGCCGTTGTCCGGTCGCGTGGAGAAGCTCGCGGGGGTGCCGCTGGCCGGGCGTCCGTTGCCGTCGGTCTGGACGAAGAAGATCTTGTCGGCGTCGTCGTCGGACACCAGGGTCAGGCTCGGGTTCACGTAGCTGATGCCGGCCGCCTCGTCGGACCAGGGCAGCGTCGTCCAGCCGACGTTCCCGGCGGTCTGGGCGCCGGTGAGACTGGCGAAGAAGACGTTGGAGCCCTGGTACAGCGGCATCTCGTCGACCTCGGAGTCGCTGATGACCAGCCGCTTGCGGGCCGCGTCGTAGGTGATGCCGGCGGGGTCAGGGCTCGGCGTCGCCCAGGCTCCGGTGCTGGTGGTGCGGATCAGCGTCGCGGTGGTGGTGGCCGCGTCCGCGGCGACCGGCGGCAACGCGAGCGCACCTCCGGCGACCAGCGCTGTCACCAGCGTGAAGCGCAGTCCTGCGGTCATTCTCATCCGGCTCACCTTCGACTCTGGGGCGACGACCGGCCCAGCTTCAGAGCAGTTAGTGCACCTGTCAATGCGTTCTGCAGCAACATCGGAAAACTGCTACCGACAGTTTCCGGAAATCAGCGGAAAGTCACGGGAGAAATGGCCGAAATTGTCTCTCCCCCACATGTCAACCACCATCAGTACGAGGACGCCTCATCATCGTGATGGAGACGGGAAAATGCGTCCACCGGCATGGTGCCGGCACGTGGCGGGACGCGACCGGGCCCGGCCACGTCGACGGACGTGACCGGGCCCGGGGCACGAGGGCGCGGGTCGGCTACCGCGCGGGGAGCTTCACCGACATCTCGTAGAAGCGACCGTCGTTCTCCGCGGGGTTGGAGTCGTTGTCGATCCCACGGTCGCAGATGTAGAGGTTCGTCTTTCCCGAACCGTTGCTCGCCGGCGCCAGCGTGATGCCGGCCGCGTGCCTCGGCTTGGCCGCCGAGATGTCGATGACGTTCAGCAGCGCGCCGGTCCGGCTGAGCTCGTAGACCTTCTTGCTGTCACTGTCCAGCACCAGGATGGTGTTCCGGCCCGGGTAGTACTTGATGCCCTCCGGGTCCAGTGCCCCGTACTTGCCCACGTCGTAGGCGACCCGCTGGTCGTCACCGGCCGGCGCCACGCCGTCGAAGACCCCGTTGGGCCCGGCGCTGTAGTCGTAGACGTCGGTGTTCGTCCCGTCGATGACCAGGATGTGCCCGTTGGTCGTGGCGTCGGAGTCCAACGACACGTCCTCGGCGTCGCCGTTCGTCGGGCGCGTGCTGAAGCCCCGGGGCGTGCCCTTCGGGCGGCCGTTGCTGTCGGTGTTGACCAGGAAGACCTTGTCCGCGTCGTCGTCGGTGACCAGGGACCGGCCGGCGGTCAGGTAGCTGATGCCGGTGGGCTCGGAGGACCAGGGCACGGTCGTCCACCCGACGGCGCCGGAGGTCTGGGCGCCGCCGAGGGTCGAGTAGAAGACGTTCGTCCCCTTGTAGAGCTTCATCTCGTCGACCTCGGAGTCACTGAGGACCAGACGCTTGTGCCCCGGGTCGTAGGTGATCCCGGCCGGGTCGGGGCTGGGAACGGGCCAACCGGCCGTGGAGTGGCTGACGACCAGGGTCGCGGAGACGGTCGCCGCCTGGGCGGTCGCCGTCGGCAGGACGACCACACCGACGGCCACCGCCGTCACGACGGTGACGTGCATGCGCGCGGACACTCTCATCAGGTCCCCTTCGATCGGTTGACGTAGCACTTCCGGTGTGAAGTGGTAATGCAGCGTCACGTGGTCGTCAATCCGCGCTGCGCGCGTCGCATCCGACCATCAGCCCGCCATCGAGTACTGCCATGAGCGGGTCAACCATCAGCTGTACTAGACGATCTCGTCTTTTTGACGGAGAGCGGCTGAATCCTTTTCGAATACGCCGGAAAGGCGTGACAGATCACCATTCCGTGACGCCACAATGGCCACCCCCGCACGGCGTCGGACGGAGGTGCGCGTGACCAGCACGGCCAAGAACCGGGTGGACGGCCCCGTCCACACCTTCACCCGCAACGTGGTGGCCGCCCTGGGCCGGGAGCCCCGCACCCGGGAGCGGGACGGCGGCTGGGACGGCGCACCCCCGGTCGTGCTGCACGTGTGCACCCGGTACCAGCGGGGCGGCTCCGAGCGTCGCATCCGGGACGCCATGCGGGCCCTCCCGGAGTTCCGTCACCACCTGGTGGTCGGGGCGGACTCCGACGTGGCGCTGGCGCGCGAGCAGACGCCGGCCGAGCAGGTGTGGGTGCTGCCGACGCTCGTGCGCCGGCTGGACCCGGTCCGGGACCTGCGGTCACTGGTCGGGCTGTGGCGCCTGCTGCGGCGCGGGGACCACCCGGTCGTCGTGTCCCACCAGTCGAAGGCCGGGGTGCTCACCCGGGCGGCGGCCGCCCTGGGGGGCCCGCCGGCGGTGCACTCCCTGTCCATGGCCAGCTTCGGGCCGGGGTACGGCCGCGCCGAGAACCTGGTGTTCCGCCGGCTGGAGCGGCTGCTGGGCCGTCGGACGGCGGCCTTCTGCGTGGTCGGGGCAGACCTGGCGCAGCGGTTCGCCGCGGTCGGGGTGCCCGGTGACCGGCTGCACGTGGTGCGGTCGGGGGTTCCGCTCCCGGCTGCCCTGCCGCCCCGGGCCGAGGCGCGCCGGCTGCTCGACGAGCGGTTCGGCACGGCCCCGGGACGCCCGGTGGTCGTCTACGTCGGCAGCCTCGAGCCGCGCAAGAACCCGCTGCTGCTGACCGCGCTGCTGCGCCGGCTGCACGACCAGCAGGCCGGCCGGCCACAGCTGCTGGTGGTCGGTGACGGCCCGCAGCGCGCGGCGCTCGAGGCGGAGCTGGCGTCCGCCGGGCTGGCCGGCGACGCGGTGCTCGCCGGTCACCTGACCGACCCGGGCGCGGTGCACGCCGCCGTCCGCGGGGCCGACGTGCTGGTGCTGCTGAGCGAGGCGGAGGGGCTTCCTCAGGTGCTGGTGCAGGCCGCGGCGGCGGGCACCCCGTACGTGGCCTTCGACGTGGAGGGCGTGCGCGAGGTGCTGGCGCTGGGCGCCCGGGGGTCCGCGGTCGGCCTCGGCGACCTGGACGGCGTCGTCGCCGCGGTCGCCTCCTGGCTGTCGACCCGGTCGGCGGACCGCGAGCCGGTCGCGGACCTGTCCAGCTGGTCGCCGGACGCGATCGCCTCGGCCTATCGCGCCGTGCTGGGCCGGGTGGTCCCGGTGCCGGCATCCGGGGTCCAGCACCTGTCCTCCGTCGGCTGAGCCGGCGCCACTGAACTGCTGGCGTCACCGGCCACCCGCCCCCCGGGCAGCCGCACCTCCACACCGCTCATCGGCCCGGCCGGACCAGGGCGCTGAACGCGCGGGCCGGACGGCGCCGGTAGGCCGGTGACCGCAGCAGGGCGAGGACGGCCACCGCGAGCGCGTACGTGACCGCCCCGGCGGCCGCGGAGACGAACACGGGCTGGTCGGCGGTGAGCAGGACGACGGCCGCCATCGGCAGGGCCGCCACCAGCGGCCAGCCGTTGGACCGCAGCAGCTCCGACCCGCCGGACACCCGGCGCAGCAGGGTGGCGTAGGCGAGGAGCAGCAGCGTCTCGCAGATGACGGTCGTCATCGCGGCTCCCAGATAGGACCAGCGCGGGATGAACCAGCAGTTCAGACCGATGTTGAGCACCGCGGCGGCCGACACGGCGATGGTGCGCGGCGTCTGCCGGTCGGTGGCGGCCAGGGAGAGGCTCATGGTGTTGGCCGCCATCCGCACCGGGATCACCACGATGAGCAGCTGGTAGGTGAGCACCACGGGCGCGAACGCCGGCCCGTAGAAGGCGTCGATGGTCCGCGGGGCCAGCAGCAGTGACCCGACGGTGATCGGGACGGCGAGGAAGGCGATGAGGCGCAGGGAGAGGTCGCGCAGCCGCCCGAACTCGTCGCGGTGGTCGGGCCAGGCGCGGCCCATCCGCGGGAAGAGGGCCCGGTTGATGCTGCGGGCGACGGTGTTGAAGTAGAGGACCAGGTTGGTGGCGGCCTGGTACAGGCCGACCGATGCCGGGCCCTTCCAGATGCCGAGCAGCACCGAGTCGAAGCGCGCGTAGGTCAGCGTCAGCGTGTCGCCGATGGCGAACGGGGTGCAGCTGCGCACCGTGCTGCGGAAGAACGCCCAATCGGCCCGCGGAAGGGGCAGGCCACCGAGCCGCCGGCCGACGATCAGCCAGCCCCAGACCGCGCCCACCGCCCGGGACGCGGCGAAAGCCCCCAGCACGGCGAGCGGCCCCCCGCCCGCGGCCAGCACCGCCACCGTGGCCCCGAGGTAGCAGGCCTCCTGGCCGCCGGTGACCAGCGCTTCGAGCCCCATCCGCTCCCACGCCCAGAACGCGGCGAACGGCACCCGGCCGATGCCGTCGAAGACCATCCCGACGGTGGCGATGGCGATGGACCAGACGGTCTCCGGGGAGGCGCCGACGACCCACGTGCCGACCGGGAGCAGGACGAGGAACAGGCCGCCGAACAGGATCGACAGCAGGAGGCCGACCTCCACCCAGCGGCGGCCGTCCTCCGGCCGGCGGGCCACCTCGCGGGCCAGCAGGCTGGGGATGCCGTAGTAGAAGGGCAGCAGGGCGCTCAGGGTGAGCGCGAACTGGACGACGCCCAGCGACCGTGGCCCGCCGTCCCGGGCGAGCAGCACCACCACGCCGACGCCGGAGGCCGCCCGGAAGACGAAGGACAGCAGCACCGCCTGGGAGTTCCACGCCACCTTCCGGGTGACGCCGCGGTCTGCCGGTGCGGTCTCCTGGCCCAGATCAGTGGCCACGGAGCGGGACCGTCCCGCCGTGGGGCGGCGGGAGCTCCCCGGTGGGCGCTCCCCCGTCCGACTCCTCCTGTCTGAGCAGCAGGTGCAGCGCAGCCACCATGGCGAAGAGGATCCAGAGCCAGCGGTAGTGCAGGACCTCGTGGGTCAGCGCGGTGAAAGCGAACGCCGCGCAGGCCCCGACCAGCGCCGCCGGGACCGGGACCGCCTCGGCCAGCCTGGGGCTCAGCGGACGCCGGGTGGTCCGCACCGCCCGCGCCCCGACCACGCCGACCAGTCCGGCGAGCGCCAGCGCACCGAGCGGGCCCCGTTCGACGAGCGCGCCGAGGTAGTCGTTGTGCGCCTCCTTGGCGGCGGACGCCGTCTCCGCGCCCAGCGCGTCCCGGGTGCCGGCCGGCCCGATCCCCAGCAGGTCCCCCCGCTGGTAGAGCTCGAACTGCTCGGCGAAGAGCGACGACCGGCCCTCGGCGCTGCGTTCCCCACGGCCCACCGAGTAGCGCAGCAGCGGGTTGTCGCTCTGCGTCGCGGCCGCGACCAGCGGCGAGCCGATCTCCACCCAGCCGACCCCGAGCAGCCCGACGACGGCGGTGACCACCGCGATCGCCTTCACCATCCCGGCGCGGGCCCGCAGGTGCAGGAAGACCGCCAGGACGCCGGCGAGGATCAGCGAGAGCAGCGCCGCGTTGGATCCGGTGAAGAACATCGCCACGAGCAGCAGGGCGCAGGCCAGGATCCGCGCCCACAGCCGGCGCGGGCAGCCGGCCGCCACGACGATGAAGGCCCCGATCATGAAGTAGTTGCCGGCCATGTTCGGGTGGTCGAAGAACAGCTGCGCCCGGGACCCGATCCCGCCCTCCGCCCCGGAGATCCGGTTCACCCCGGCGAGGACGGCGAGCACCAGCACCCCCGCCCACGCCGTCGCGCTGAGCGCCCAGGCCCGCAGCACGAACGCCAGGGCGCGCGGGGTCCGGCACACCGTGACCAGGGCAGCGCACCAGGCGAACAGGAAGAGCTCCTGCACCATGGCCACCCCGCCGGTGAGCGGGGAGACGCTGGCGAGGGCGGCGACGAAGCCCACGACCACCAGGCCGGTGACCGGCACGGCGTAGGGCAGACGCACCAGGGCCCGGCGGCGCAGCGCCCACAGGAACGCGACGAGCACCGCCAGGGCGATCAGCCCGTCGATCGGCGCCAGGTTGTGCGTCCCCTTCGGGGCGACCATCGGGGTGAGGGCCACCGCGGCCGCGAGGACGCCGAGCACCCGGCGGCCCGGCTCCCCCGCCGAGGCCGGTGTCCCCTCCCCCGCGCCCCGTCCCGGCTGCTGGGCCGTCGCCGCCGGGGGGGCCGAACTCCAGACCACGTCGCCGCCCTCGGCCTAGGAGGCCGGCGAGACGACGGACTGGTCGTCCCGCGTCACCGGCGGCTCGAAGGTCGGGTCGGCCGCATCCGCCATCTCCTCCTGGTCGGTCGACGTCCGGCGCGGCGTGCTCCGGGAGTCGCTGTAGGAGATGACGCCGATCACCGGGCGCTTCGTCAGCTGGACGTAGCGCTCGACGTCGGCCAGCTGCTGGCCCTGCACGACCGACGGCGCGACGACCACGACACCGGTGCCGGTCTCGGCCAGCTGCTGCTGGGCCACGACCTCGTCACGCGATCCGCTGGCGTCCAGCACGAGCGGGACGACGTGGGGGCCGCCCTCGCCGGGCAGGTCCAGCCACTCGGCGAGCCGGACCACGTCGACCGCCGGACCCACCGGGACCAGCTGCACCGAGTGGACGCCGGAATCCTTGGCGGCCAGCGAGAGGTAGTTGACCAGCCACGGGTCCGACAGCGCGCCGTCGTGCTCGGGGCGCCGGGGCAGGTGACCGAGCAGCGGCGCACCGAGCCGGCGGGCGAGGGCGGCCCGGTTGAGCGTCGGCCGCAGGGACTCCAGGCCGGCCGCCAGGGCGACGCCCACGAGCAGGCCGAGCAGGGCGCCGACGGCGAGCCGGGCCGGCAGGGCGGAGGACACCGGCGTCCCGGGGTCGGCCGAGTCGTCGATGACCCGCGGGGCGACCGTCGTCGCCAGCTCGGCATTGAGCTGCTGCCGCTGGCTCTCCAGGGCGGCCCGCTGCGCGACCGCCTCCTGCCGGCGCAGCTCCAGCGTGGCGACCGGTGCGGCCGGCCGGGCCTGCTGGTTCTCGATGTCGGCGATGTTCTGGGTCAGCGCGTCGATCTGCTGCCCGGTCTGGGTCAGCAGCTGGCGGCTGCCGCCCAGGACGACGTCCTCGCGCAGCGCCACGATCTGGTCGGCCAGGGCATTGACCAGGGCGGTGGCCACGTCGGCGTCCCGGTCGGTGACCGTCAGCTCCAGCACACCGGAGGTGCCGACCGGGGTGATGGTGACCCCGGTCGCGACGTCGGTGTCGGCCCGCCGGACCCCGGTCTCGCTGATCGCCCGGTTGAGCACGCTGGGGCTGGTGGCCAGCCCGAGCGCGGTGTCGGCCAGGGCGGCGGCCTCCTGCGCGTCGCGGGTGTCCGCCCCACCGATGATCAGCCGGGCGTTGGCTACGTAGTCGTCACCCTGCCGCTGGGCCAGCGCCAGCGGCACGCCCAGCCCGATCAGGGTCACCAGCGCGATGAGCACCCAGTGGTGCTTGAAGATCCGCTGTGCTGCCTCGTTCAGGTCCACCTCAACCGTCCTGTCACATAGGGCCCCACCCGTAACGGGTGTCGGGCGTCGAGCTGTCTGGTCGCTTCGGTGCCGGCGTGCTGGGGACGCCGCGCCGGCGAATCGGGCCGGGGGGGGGGCCGGCGGCGGGGGGCCGCGGCAGGT
>JAOPUQ010000100.1 GCA_025963425.1 Modestobacter sp.
GCCTGCACCGGCTTGTTCGACGAGCGGGGCAGCACCGGGCGGCTGACATCACCGGCGGCGAACAGCGGTGCGCCGTCCGCGCCCAGCACGACCAGGGCGCCCCGGTGCACCGACTCCAGGAAGCCCGACCGCCAGACCTCGACGAGCACGGGCGCATCCGGCCAGGGCGTGCGGGAGGTCTGCGCCGGCGCGGACACCGTCGCCCCGCTCAGTGCCGGGACTCGTCGGCGAGCAGCTGCGCCACGTCGGCCAGGCCGTCGCGGTAGCGGCGGCCGAGCTCGCCGGCGAGGGCGTCCATCACCTGCTGCACACCGCGGCGGCGCTCGGACAGGCTGCGCTCCCCCTCGCCGAGCGCGCGGGCGGCCCGCTCGAGCTGGTCGTCGGGCAGCGCCTGCACGTCGGAGAGATCGTCGGCCGGGGTCAGCCCGGTGACCCAGTGCTCGAGCTGCTCGGGCGCGGAGGGCTGCACCGTCTGGTGGCGGCCCAGCCCGTGCGCCGGGCCCCGGCCCTTCTCCGACAGGATCTCCGGCAGCAGGTCGACCAGCGAGCGACCGTCGTGCTCGGCCCGGCGCTGCAGCTCGCGGCGGACGATGTCCAGCCGGCCCTGCAGCAGGCGCCGGGTGTAGGAGAGGTTGACCTCGGCCTGCTCGGCCTGGTGGCGCAGCGCGCGCACGTCGGGCATCGACAGGTCCTCGACGCCGTCCAGGAACGCCGGGTCCAGCAGCTCGTCGACGGCGGAACCGCCGGCGGGGGCAGGGGTCGGTGCGGTCACTGGCCCTCCTCGCCGACGCTCGTCGGCCGAGTTCGCGGCGCTGCTGTGTTCCTGCGTTCGCTCGCGAGGTCGCTCACGGGACTGCCTCCACGGGGTTCGGGGTGAGGCCCAGCATGCGCCGGGCCTCGTCGGTCGACAGCGGGGGGCGCTGGGCGATCCTCGCCAGCCCGGCGGCACGAGCCACCAGCTGGACGTTGTCGCGCACCGGCTCGCCGGGCGCGTAGGTCAGGGTGTCCTCCATGCCGACCCGCAGGTGGCCGCCCGCCGACAGCGCGGCGAGCATCACCGGCAGCGAGGTACGACCCACCCCGGTGGCGGCGAACGTCGAGCCGGGCGGCAGCGCGGGCAGGCAGGCGGCCAGCGCGGCCGTCGTCCCGGGCATCCCGCCGGGCACGCCCATCACCAGGTCCACGTGCACGTGCCCGCCGGCCGGCGGGCCGTGCCGGTCCAGCAGCCGGGTCAGGGTGGCCAGGTGGCCGAGGTCGAAGGCCTCGTACTCGGGAACGATCCCGCGCTGCTGCATCTGGGTGTGCAGCTCGACGATGAGGCCCCAGGGGTTGCTGAAGACGTCCCGGCCGAAGTTCACCGTGCCCAGCGACAGCGAGGCGGCGTCCGGCTCGGCGTCCAGCACCGCCAGCCGCGCGTCGGCGGGGTCGGTCACCGCACCGCCGGTCGACAGTTGCACGACCAGGTCCGAGCTCTCCCGGACGGCGGCGACCACCTCGCGCACCCGCGGCAGGTCCAGCGTCGGGCGGGTGTCGGTGTCCCGGACGTGCAGGTGCAGGACGGCGGCGCCCACGGCCTGGCCGTCCCGGGCGGTGGCGGCGACCTCCTCGACGGTCACCGGCAGCGCGGGGACATCGGCCTTCGCCGACTCGGCCCCGGTGGGGGCGAGCGTGATCAGCGTGCCGGAGGTCACCGGCCGATCGTCGCAGACCGGACGGCGCGGACCCGCTCCCGGGCCGCGACCTGCGCGTCGTCGAGCTGCCCGGCGGCCGTGTCCTCGTCGACCACCGCGACCGCCTCGCCGATCCGCAGCTCCGCGTCCGGCTTGAGCGACTGCTTGACCAGCGCCAGCGCGATGACGCCCAGCTCGTGGTGCCGCACCGCGGTGCCGATCCGGCCGACCTCGCGGGGGCCCGACGTGAGCGGCGTCCCGGGGGCGGGGAGCACCTCGCTCATGCCGTCCAGGTGCAGCAGCACCATCCGGCGCGGCGGCCGGCCCAGGTTGTGCACCCGGGCGACGGTCTCCTGGCCGCGGTAGCAGCCCTTCTCCAGGTGGACGGCGGTCTGCAGCCACTGGACCTCGTTGGGGATGGTGCGGTGGTCGGTGTCCACGCCGGCGCGGGGACGGCGGGCCTCGACCCGCAACGCCTCGTAGGCGTCCACCCCGGCCAGGGAGGCACCGGCGGACAGCAGCGCGTCGGCGCGGGTGGCCAGCTCCGCACGCGGGACCAGCAGGTCGACCACGGCCGCGGTGCCGTCGCCCAGCGCCGGCATCCGGCGGACCCAGCCACCGCCGTCCAGCGCGGCGACCGCACCAGCGCCCTGCGGCGCCGGCAGCCCGGCGGCGGTCAGCACGGCGTCCCCGCGCGGTCCGACGAGGGACAGCACCGCCCACTGGTCGGTGACCAGCGCGGGGTCGACCCGCAGCATGAAGCGCATCCGGTCCAGGAACGTGACCAGGGCCGCGCCGGTGCCCGGCTCCACGTCACCCCAGGTGGTGCCGGCCAGCTCGGTGAGGACGACGTGGTGCTCGACGTGCCCGTTCGGGGAGAGGACCAGCGCCTCGGTGCCGCTCGCGTCACCCAGCCGCTCGAGGTGCTGGCTGGTCAGGCTGTGCAGCCAGCTCAGCCGGTCGACGCCCGGCACGACCAGGACGTCGCGGTCGCTGCGGTCGACCAGGCCGGCGCCCTCGGCCAGCCGGCGCTGCTCGGGCAGCGGGTCGCCGTAGTGGGCGGCCACCGGCCCGGTGCCGCCACCGGGCAGGGACCGGGCGACGGCCCCGGGACGGGACAGCAGCGGAGAGCGCGGGGCGTCCGCGACCGCGGCCGGCTCCGC
>JAOPUQ010000124.1 GCA_025963425.1 Modestobacter sp.
ACCAGACCCGCGGTATCCCGCTGCAGCCCCGGCTGGACGCCGGCGAGCCTGCCTTCGAGCCCTGCTACGCCGCCGCCCGCGACCGCCGCGAGCTGAGCTTCGACTACCGCCGTCCCGACGAGGACACGCCCGTCCGGCGCCGGGTGCAGCCGTGGGGCGTCGTCGCCTGGCACGGCCACTGGTACCTCGTCGGGCACGACCAGGACCGGCAGGCTCCGCGGGTCTTCCGGCTGTCCCGGGTCACCGGCACGCCCCGGGCCGGCGGACCGGCCGGCGCCTTCGAGCCGCCGGCCGGCCTGGACATCGCCGCGGTCGTCGCCGGCCAGGCCCGGCGGGAGGAGACCGTGGTGGTGGTCCGCGCCCGCCCCGGCACCGCCCACGGGCTGCGCCGCACCGGCACGGCGCTGGATCCCGCACCGGACGGCGACGACCGGGTGGAGCTGCGCACCACGGAGCCCGGCGCCCTGGCCGACCAGCTGGCCGCCTACGGCGCCGACGTGCTCGTCGAGTCCCCGGCGGGCATGCGGGCGGCCGTCGTCGAGCGGCTCACCCGGCTGGCCGCCATGGGGGAGCGGGGGGTGCTGGCATGACCAGCCCCGGCACCGCCGACCGGATGACCCGGCTGCTGGCTCTCGTGCCCTACCTGACGGCCCGGCCGGACGGCGTCCGGCTGGCCGACGCCGCCGCCGACTTCGGCGTGCCCGAGGCCCAGCTGCGCCGCGACCTGGACCTGCTGTGGGTGTGCGGGCTGCCCGGTCACGGGCCCGGCGACCTGATCGACCTGGCCTTCGAGGGTGACCGGGTGCGGGTCACCTTCACCGCCGGGATGGTGCGGCCCCTGCGGCTGACCACCGACGAGGCGGTCGCGCTGACCGTCGCGCTGCGCACGCTGCTGGACCTGCCCGGCCTGGCCGAGGGCGAGGCGGTCAGCCGGGCACTGGCCAAGGTGTCGGCCGCCGCGGGGCACGCCGCCGACCTGGCCGCGCCGGTCGCGGTGAGCGTGGACGCCCGGGAGCAGGCGCTGGCCGTCGTCCGCGAGGGGCTCGAGCGCGGCCGCGCGCTGCACCTGCACTACTACGTGCCCAGCCGCGACGAGCGGACCGAGCGGATCGTCGACCCGATGCGCCTGCTGCTCGTCGACGGCCACTGGTACCTGGAGGCCTGGTGCCGCCGGGTCGAGGGCGTGCGGCTGTTCCGGCTGGACCGGGTGGACGACGTCGTCGTGCTGGCCGAGCCCGCCGCGCCGCCGCCGCAGGCCGCCGAGCGCGACGTCGACTCCGGTCTCTACCAGCCGGGGGAGGACGAGCCGCTGGTGCGGCTGCGGCTGGCCCGCACCGCCCGCTGGGTGGCCGACTACTACCCGGTCGAGGAGGTCACGCCGGTCGAGGACCCGCCGGGGGGCCTGGCGGTGGCGGTGCGCACCGCCGACCTCGCCTGGGCACGCCGGCTGGTGGCCTCCCTCGGGGGCTCGGCGGTCGTCGACGAACCCGCCGAGCTGGGGGAGCAGGTCGCGGCGGAGGCCCGGGCCGCGCTGGCCCGCTACGCGGACTGAGTGCGGGCTTCCCGCACGCCGGCGGCTCGAGCATCGCGCCGCCACACCCGCGCCGGATAGTGTCCCTCCCGTGTTGCTCGTCGTGTGGATCGTCGTCGCCGTCCTGGCCGTGCTGGTTCTCGGCGGCATCTCCTTCGGCGTGCTCGGCGCCCTGCAGCGGCTCACCCGGGAACTCCGGGGGCTGGAGGGCCAACTGCGCCCGGTGCTGACCGAGGTGCAGGCGACGATGGACCGTGCCGCCGCCCAACGAGCAGATGACCGGACGACGACGTCCCGCTGAACCACCCCTGGACGCTCGTTCCAGGACCCGAAACCGTCGCCGCTCACGCGTAGAGTCGGCCGCACCCCACGACTCGGAGGACCCGATGAACCTCGGCCCGATGGAGATCGGCCTCATCATCTTGGCCGTCCTGCTGCTCTTCGGCTACAAGAAGCTGCCCGACGCCTCCCGCTCGATGGGACGCTCGATGCGCATCTTCAAGAGCGAGATGAAGGGCATGAAGGACGACGACGCCCGTCCCACGGACGTCGCCGCCCCCACCCCCGTGCAGGGGCAGATCGCCGCCCCGGCCGCCGCCGGCTACGAGGCGGAGGCCCGCGCCGCGGAGCTGCGCGCCGCCGAGCTGCGTGCCCGGGCGGCACAGGAGCGCGCGTCGACCCCCGTCGACGGCACCCGCTGAGCTCCTCGCACTGACCGCCCGTGACCACGGCAGGGCACATCCGCGACCGTCGGCCTCGTCGTCCCCCCCGGGACGACGAGGCGACGATGACGCTGATCGCGCACCTCAAGGAGCTGCGCAACCGCGTCGCGATCGCGCTGCTGTTCATCCTGCTCGGCACCGCCGTCTGCTTCTGGTGGTACGACCACGGGCTGGGCACGTTCATCCGTGCGCCGTACTGCGGCATCCCGGACTCCAACCGGCTCGAGACCGCTACGGGCGATGACTGCCGGCTGCTGGTCACCACCGTGTTCGACGGTGCGTTGATCCGGCTGAAGATCGCCTTCATCGGCGGCGTCGTGGTCTCCGCACCGTTCTGGCTCTACCAGGTCTGGGGCTTCATCACCCCGGGCCTCAAGCGCAACGAGAAGCGCTATGGCGTGGCGTTCGTCGCGGCCTCGACCTCGCTGTTCGCCCTGGGCGCGGTGCTCGCGTACTTCTCGCTCAAGGCCGGCCTCACGCTGCTGCTGGGCCTGGCCGGGGACGACGTGGCGATCGCGCTGACCGCCCAGGACTACATCGGCTTCGTCATCTCGATCCTGCTGGCCTTCGGCGTGAGCTTCGAGCTGCCGCTGATCGCCGTGGTGCTCAACCTGATCGGGGTGCTGTCCTACGCGGCGCTGTCGAAGTCCCGCCGGTGGATCTACTTCCTGACCATCGTGTTCGCCGCGTTCATCACGCCCACCCAGGACCCGTTCACCATGCTGCTGATGGCCGGCCCGATGTGCGTGCTGTTCGAGCTGGCCATCCAGATCGCCCGGCTGGTCGACAAGCGCCGCGCCCGGCGGGCGGCCGCCGAGGGGCTGGCCGGCCTCGACGACGACGAGGCCTCGCCGCTGGACGCCACGCCCTCGCGGCTGGACCACGCGCCCAGCCCGATCGACACCAGCCCGATCGACGAACCGACGACCACCCACCGCTGAGCCCGTGCCCGACGACGTGGCGCTGCTGGTCAACGCTGCGGCCGGCCGGGGCCGTGGGGCCCGGGCGGTCGACGGCGTCCGGTCGGCGCTCACCGACGCGGGGCTGATCGTCCGGGTGCTCGCCGCCGGCAGCCGGGCCGGGGCCGAGCGGCAGGCGCACGCCGCGGTGGCCGA
>JAOPUQ010000150.1 GCA_025963425.1 Modestobacter sp.
ACCTCACCGCCCCTGCTCCGGCGGCCGCCGCCTGACACCGCCCGAGGGGTCCGCACGGAACGAGGCGCGCCCCCGGCAGGGGACGCGCCTCGTGTCGTGCCGTGCGGGGTGCCGTCAGCTCAGTGCGGGACCGCCTTCTCCGCGCCGATGCCGGTCAGCGACCGCACCTCGAGCTCGGCGTACTTGTCGACGTCCGGCTTCTCCTTGGACAGCTTCGTGCCCAGCCAGCCGAGGAAGAACGACAGCGGGATGGAGACCAAGCCGGGGTTGTTGAGCGGGAACCAGGAGAAGTCGGCGTCCTGCAGCAGCGACGGGCTCTTGCCGGTCGCCGGGTTGACCGGTGCACCGGAGACGACCGGCGAGAAGATGATCAGGCCCACGCAGGCGATCAGCCCGCCGTAGATCGACCACAGCGCGCCCTGGGTGGTGAAGTTCTTCCAGAACAGCGTGTAGAGGATCGTCGGCAGGTTGGCCGAGGCCGCCACCGCGAAGGCCAGCGCCACCAGGAACGCGATGTTGATACCCGCCTGCAGCGCCAGGATGCCCAGGCCGATCGCCACCGCGCCGATCACGATCGCGGTGATCCGGGCGACCTTGACCTCGGCGTCCGGCCGGACCTGCCCCTTCTTGATGACCGAGGCGTAGACGTCGTGCGCGAAGGACGCCGACGCCGTGATGGTCAGGCCGGCGACCACGGCGAGGATCGTGGCGAACGCGACGCCGGCGATGATCCCGAGCAGCACGGTGCCGCCGAGCTCGAAGGCCAGCAGCGGTGCCGCGGCGTTGACCGCGCCCGGAGCCGCGAGGATCGCCTCCTTGCCGACCAGGGCACCGGCGCCGTAGCCGATGACCAGGCTGAAGATGTAGAAGATGCCGATCAGCCAGATCGCCCACACCACCGAGCGGCGGGCGTCCTTGGACGTCGGCACCGTGTAGAAGCGCATCAGCACGTGGGGCAGTCCGGCGGTGCCGAGCACCAGGGCCAGGCCCAGGGAGAGGAAGTCGAGCTTGGACGTCTCGGACAGGCCGTACTGGGCACCGGGGTCCAGGACGGCGGGCCCGCCGCGCTCAGCCGCCCCGCCGAGGAGCGAGGACAGGTTGAAGCCGTACTTGCCGAGGACCCAGATGGTCATCACCAGGGCACCGGCGATGAGCAGGGTCGCCTTGATCATCTGCACGTAGGTGGTGCCGCGCATGCCGCCGACGAGCACGTAGAAGATCATCAGCGCGCCGACGATGGCGACGACGATCGCCTGCGCGCCTTCCCCGGTGAGCCCGAGCAGCAGGGTGACCAGACCGCCGGCACCGGCCATCTGGGCCAGCAGGTAGAACAGCGACACGGCCAGCGTCGAGATGGCTGCCGCCGTGCGCACCGGCCCCTGCCGCATCCGGAAGGCCAGGACGTCGGCCATGGTGAACCGGGCGGTGTTCCGCATCAGCTCGGCGACCAGCAGCAGCGCCACCAGCCAGGCGACCAGGAAGCCGATCGAGTAGAGGAACCCGTCGTAGCCGTAGACGGCGATGGCGCCGGCGATACCCAGGAACGAGGCGGCCGACAGGTAGTCACCCGCGATGGCCAGGCCGTTCTGGGTCCCGGTGATGTTGCGCCCGGCGGCGTAGTAGTCCGCGGCGCTGGCGTTGTTGCGGCTGGCCTTGAAGGTGATGGCCAGCGTGATCAGCACGAAGATCCCGAAGATCGAGATGTTGATCGCCGGGTTGCCGATCGTGCCGCTGTCGGCGGCGAGCAGGTCAACCACGGGGGGACTCCTTGCCCGCCGGGCTGGCGAACTGGTGGGCCTCGAGACGCTCGCGCATCTCGTCGGCGATCGGGTCGGTGCTGCGACCGGCGTGCCGCACGTAGAGCTGGG
Organism: Modestobacter sp.; assembly: GCA_025963425.1. GTDB lineage: Bacteria > Actinomycetota > Actinomycetes > Mycobacteriales > Geodermatophilaceae > Modestobacter. Next base: position 1,869 of record JAOPUQ010000150.1, read on the forward strand.
TGATCAGGAACGTGGTGACGAACTGGCCGAGGCCGAGGACCAGGCCGAGGGTGACGTTTCCGACCACCCGGGTGGACATGAAGTCGGTGGCGTACGTCGACAGCAGGACGTACAGCAGGTACCAGGCCAGGAAGGCCACCGTCATGGGGACGGCGAAGCGGCGGAAGCGGCGACGCAGCTCGGCGAACTCGGGCGAGTCCTGGGCCGCGCGGTACTCCTCCGGGGTCAGGAGCTTGCGTTCGGGCGGTTGGGTCACGGGACACCTTCCGTGTGCGTGGCCTGAGAGGTGATCGGGGTCACCCTAGGATGCGCACCCCCCGTCCGGGAGGGGTGGTGCGCCAGCCGTGACCGGGAAGTGACCCGGAAACGTCCCGCACCTGTAACGCGGGGGTGATCGCAGCCTGGTGCGATCAACGCATGGCCCTCACGAGGACTGTCGGCACCCGGCTCGACCCAGGCACGGCCACCGGCTGGTACCCGGTGGCCCGCTCCGCCGACGTCGGGACGGCGCCACGGCCGGTGGGCGCGGGTGGCCGCGCGTACGTGGTGGTGCGGCTGCGACCCGGCGCCGAGGTGACCGCACTGTCGGCCCGGTGCCCGCACCGGCTGGTGCCGCTGGCCGCCGGCACCGTCGTCGACGGGCGCCTGCAGTGCCGGTACCACGGCTGGCAGTTCAACGCGGAGGGCCGCTGTGTCGACATCCCCTCCCTCGGCGCGGACGGCACCCCGCCGCCGCGCGCCGACCTGGGCGCCCCGTGGGCGGTGGAGGAACGGGACGGCTGGGTGTGGCTGGCCCCGGACCGGACGTCGTCGCTGCGCCCGCCCCGGGCCTCGGGGACGGCGCCGACCCCGGAGCCGGTGCCCGGGCCTCCCGCCCCGTCCGGGCCGGTGTTCGGCAACCTCGACCCCTCTCTGGAGCACGCCTGGCACCCGGTCGCCCTGGCCAGGGAGCTGCGCGACGGTGGTTACGTGCAGGTCCAGCTGCTGGGCCGGAACTGGACGGTGCACCGCAGCGCCGGCGAGCTGTACGGGGAGCCGCCGGCCTGGGGCGTGCAGGAGCGCTTCGGGGCGATCTGGCTGGCGCCGGCCGAGCCGCGGGAGCGCCCGCTGGAGGTGCCCGAGGACGCCGACCCCCGGTTCGTCGCCGCCTGGCTGCCCCCGGCGCGCAGCGGGTCCCCGGCCGGGCCGCTGGCCGACAACTTCCTCGACGTGGCCCACTTCCCGTTCGTGCACGCGGCCACCTTCGGCGCATCGGACGAGAAGGAGGTGCCCGCCTATGACGTGGACCTCGAGGCCGGCGGGTTCACCAGCGTGCAGGACCAGTGGTTCGACAACACCGAGGACCCCGGAGTGGCCGCCGGCACCCGGCCGCTGCGACAGCGCCGGCGGGCGACCTACGTGTACCGGGCGCCGTTCCAGCTGCTGCTGCGGCTGGAGGAGCTGGACGCCGGCGCGGTGAAGACCATCCTGTTCGTGCTCCAGCCCGAGGACGCCGACTCGACCCGCGTCTACACCTGCATGCTGCTGTCCGGGATCGGCGGCGCGACGGTCATCCCGCGGGGCGTGATCGCCGCGGAGGTCGCCTTCGAGGAGGCCGTGCTGGCCGAGGACCTGAACCTGCAGGCCCGGATGGAGAGCACCGGGCTGCCGCTGATGATGCGCGACGAGCTGCACGTGCGCGCCGACCGGCTGGGGGTCGCGCTGCGGCGCACGCTGGCCGACTTCGCCGCGGCCGACCACCGTCCCGAGCGCGCCAGCGCCTGAGCACCGGCGCCCCGCGGGGCATCATCGGGGCATGTCGACACCCGGTGCGTTCGAGCGGGGCACCGACGGTCCCCGGGTCATCCTGGTCGGCGTCGACGGGTCGCCGACGTCGCTGCGGGCCGCCGCCTACGCCGCCGGGCTGGCCCGCCGGCAGCGGTCGAAGCTGGTCGCCGTCTTCGTCGCCACCGCCGCGCCGTCGATCGCCGGTTGGGTGCCCGGCGCGGAGCAGGTCGCGGTCGACGCCGCCGCCGAGGTGGACGCGGAGCTACGGCAGCTGAAGACCCGGGCGGCCGAGCTGGGGATCGACGCCGAGTACCGCTCCGTGCGGGGTGACCCGGTGGCCGAGCTGTCCCGGATCGCCGACGAGCTGCCTGCCGACGCCGTCCTGGTGGGTGCCTCGGAGCAGGCCGGCCACCGGCTGATCGGCTCGATCGCCGTCCGGCTGGTGCGGGTAGGCCGCTGGCCGGTGACCGTCGTCCCCTGACGCGGGCGCGCCCCACCCCGCGGTGATCATGGCGTTCTTGCCGCGACCTCCGGTGTGTCCAGCCGTGCCCGGAGCCAGGAGCCGATGATCAACACGAGAGCGCGTCTCCCGCGGCACCGTCGTGACCGGCGCCGAGCTCACCGGACCCGACGGCCAGAGCTGGGTCAGCAGGTGGCCGCGATCGTCGTGGTCGCCACGGTGGCCGGGCTGCTGGCCTCGGTGCTGCCGGCCCGGCGGGCCGCCCGCCGCCCCCGGTGGTGGCGATCGCGGGCTGAACTGCCACCCGCTGAGCCCGACGGGCGACAATGCGCACCGTGATCGACCTGCTGCTGCGCAACGCCGTCCTGCCCCGCACGACCGCCCCCGTCGACCTCGCCGTCGCCGGGGGCGTCCTGGTCCCCGCCGAGGGTCAGGAGGCGCGGGAGACCCTCGACCTGGGCGGGCGCCTGGTCACCCCGCCGCTGGTGGAGCCGCACATCCACCTCGACGCGGTGCTCACCGAGGGCCAGCCGCGGCCCAACGTCAGCGGCTCGCTGTTCGAGGGCATCGCGGTGTGGGCCGACCGGGTCCCCGACCTGACGCATGACGACGTGCAGGCCCGGGTGCGGAAGGTGCTGCGCTGGCAGCTGGCCAACGGCGTGCAGACGGTGCGCAGCCACGTCGACGTCTGCGACCCCCAGCTCACCGCTCTGCGGGCGCTGGTGGAGCTGCGCGAGGAGGTGCGCGGCGTGATCGACCTGCAGCTGGTGGCCTTCCCGCAGCAGGGCATCCTCGGCTTCCCCGACGGCAAGGCGCTGATGGAGAAGGCGGTCGACCTGGGCGCGGACGTCGTCGGCGGCATCCCGCACTACGAGCTCACCCGCGAGGACGGCGTCGCCTCGGTGGAGTTCCTGATGGCCCTGGCCGACGACCGCGGGCTGCTGGTCGACGTGCACTGCGACGAGACCGACGACGAGCACTCCCGGTTCGTGGAGGTGATGGCCGCCGAGACCATCCGCCGCGGGATGGCCGGGCGGGTCACCGCCTCGCACACCACGGCGATGCACTCGTACAACGCTGCCTACGCCCACCGGCTGATCACCAACATCAAGCGGTCCGGGATGCACATGGTCACCAATCCGCTGGACAACGCGGTACTGCAGGGCCGCTTCGACACCGGCCCCATCCGGCGCGGCCATACCCGGGTCAAGCAGCTGCAGGCCGCCGGTGTGACGGTTGCGATCGGGCACGACTCGGTGATGGACCCCTGGTACCCGCTGGGTTACGGCGACCCGCTGCAGGCAGCCTTCGTGCTGGCCCACCTCGGCCACATGAGCGGCGCCGAGGAGCTCCCCCGGCTGATCGACATGATCACGGTGGACGCCGCGACCGCCCTGGCTCTGCCGGAGAACCGGCTGCGGCCCGGCGACCCGGCCGACCTGGTCGTCTACGACGCGCCCACCGACGTCGACGCCCTCCGGCTGGTCGCGCGGCGCACGCTGGTGCTGCGCGGCGGCAGGGTGCTGGCCCGTACCGAGCCGGCCCGGACGACGGTCACCTGGGACGGCGTGGAGGAGGAGGTCACCTTCCTGCGCTGATCCACCGGACTCCCCGGCGCGCACCAGGGCCGACGGGGGATGCTGGAGCTCGTGTCCTCCGCTTCCCGCCGCAGCGCCGCGCTCACCACCGCCCTGACCGTCGCCGCCCTCACCGGCCCCGTCGCCTGGGTGGCGCGGGCCGCCTGGGGGCTGCCCACCGCGCTGGGCGCCAGCCGCCGGCAGCTGCAGCCGACGGTCACCGGCTCACCACTGTTCAGCGGGGGCAGGTTCCAGAACACGCTGCCCACCCCGACCATCCCGCCGGCCAGCGCGCGCAAGGGCCTGCTCCGGCAGATGCACGAGGACCGGCACAAGGGCCTGCCGGCCGGTCGGGTGCCGGTGGTCCGCCCGGAGCTGCCCGAGCAGGCCGCCGACCTGGCCGTCACCTGGTTCGGCCACTCCAGCGCGCTGCTGGAGGTCGACGGCCGGCGGGTGCTGGTCGACCCGGTGTGGGGCGAGCGGGTGTCGCCGTCCCCGCTGCTGGGCCCCAGGCGGCTGCACGAGCCGCCGGTGCCGATCGCCGACCTGCCGCCGCTGGATGCGGTGCTGATCAGCCACGACCACTACGACCATCTCGACCTGCCCACGGTCCGCGAACTGGTGCGCATCTCGACCGCACCGTTCGTCGTCCCGGTCGGCGTCGGCGTGCACCTGCGCGGCTGGGGCGTGCCCGAGGACCGGATCGTGGAGCTCGGCTGGGACGACGCGACCTCGGTCAACGGGCTGACCCTCACCAGCACCGAGGCGCGGCACTTCTCCGGCCGCTTCTTCGCCCGGGACACCACCCTGTGGTCGTCCTGGGCGATCGCCGGGCCGCGACACCGGGTGTACTTCGGCGGCGACACCGGCTACACCCCGGCATTCGCCGGCATCGGCGCCCGGCTGGGCCCTTTCGACCTCACGCTGCTGCCCATCGGCGCCTACAACGAGGCGTGGAAGGCCATCCACATGGACCCCGACGAGGCGTTGCGGGCGCACGGCGACCTCGGTGGCAACGTGCTGGTGCCGGTGCACTGGGCCACGTTCAACCTGGCGTTCCACCGCTGGGCGGAGCCGGTGCAGCGGCTGGCCGCCGGCGCCCTCCGCGGCGGGGTGCGGCTCGTCGTCCCCCGGCCCGGCGAGCGGGTCGACGTGCTGGCCCCGCCGCCGCTGACCGACTGGTGGTCGGCGGTGGGTTCCGCCGGCGACGTCCCCGCGGCCGAGGCCACCAGGACGGCGCCGCGGCGGTCGGGGCTCAGCCCCCGGGCATGACCAGGACGGCGTCCTGCGGCTCCCGGTTGCGCAGCGTGGCGGACAGCACCGCGTAGAGCGCGGCGGCGACCAGGAAGCCGACGAAGAAGGTGATGTCGCCGACCTCGGGCACCGCCTTCGGGACGACGCCGGTGTAGAAGGACTCGTTGGAGAACAGCGCCACCGACACGACGATCCCGATGGCCATGGCGACCCACCCGGCGTACGGGTTGTGCTTGGTGTCGAACAGGAAGCCGTCGACCCGGTGGCCGCGGCGCAGGTACTGGTCGGTGAAGTAGACCCCCAGCCAGGGGCCGATCCAGTAGCTGATCACCAGCAGGAAGTTCTCGTAGGAGGCACCGGCGTCGTCCAGCGCCGACCACGCCAGGACCAGCCCGATGACGCCGAAGCCCAGCGCGGTGACCGCCCGGGCGGCCTTCAGCGGGATGCGGAAGCCCATGGCGGTGAACGACAGGGCGCCGGAGTAGATGTTGATGGCGTTGGCCGCGACGGCCCCCAGGGCGATGGCCAGCAGCGTCAGGTCGCCGACCACGGTGCCCAGGTGCGAGGTGAAGGCGGTCGTCGGGTTCAGCCCCGCGTCGGTCACGATGCTCGTGGACGCCGCGCCGGCCAGCTCCAGCACCACGCAGGACAGGAAGACGCCGAGGCCGGCGAACAGGCCGACCTTGACCTTCGGGGTGTCGGCGGGCAGGTAGCGGGTGTAGTCCGAGGCGTAGGGATTCCAGCCCGCCGCGTAGCCGAACGTCGCCCCGACGATGATCAGGAAGCCGCCGATGCCCGCGCCGGTCCCGTCGGCGGAGTAGTCGGCCTTCAGGAAGGTGAGCACGCACGCGATCGCGAAGATGACCCCGAGGACCGGGAGGGCGTACTTCTCGAAGGCCTGCACCAGGTTGTGCCCGAAGAAGGCGATGACGATCTGGGCGACCACGACGACCAGCAGGCAGAGCCAGGACGGCAGGCTGGTCAGCGAGTTCAGCGCCAGCGCACCGCTGACGCTGTTCACCGCGAACCAGCCGATGCCGGCCACCACGGCGTTGAGCCCGGCCGGGAGCGCGTTGCCACGCCAGCCGAAGGCGATGCGGGACAGCACCATCTGCGGGACGCCGTACTGCGGACCCCGGGCGGAGAGCACGGCGTGGCTGAACGCCCCCAGCCCGGTGCCCAGCAGGATCGCGAAGAAGGCCTGGGTGAACGACAGCCCGATGATCCCGGTGGCCAGCACGCCGAGGAAGACGGTGGCGTACTCCAGGTTGGGCGACAGCCTCGTCCACAGCAGCTGGATCGGCTTCCCGTGCCGCTCGTCCGGGGGCACCATCTCCGCACCGCCGGGCTCGACGGCGATGACCTTCGTGCCGTACGTGCCTCCACGGACGTCCGCCGCGACGGTTTCGCTGGCTGGTGAGGTGGTGGCCATGTGCGCCTCCGGTCAGGTGGCGGGTGTGACGACAGCGGAACGCTAGG
>JAOPUQ010000154.1 GCA_025963425.1 Modestobacter sp.
GTCGTCGACGCCGATCGGCACCCGCGCCGGGTCGACGCCGAGCAACCGGCCGAGGACGACGCGCAGCCCGGCGCGCAGCAGGACGCGCCGGCGGCACACCTCGGGGGCGCCGCGCACAGCCCGCTCGGCCTCGGCCCCGCTCAGGAGCGCCGCGGCGGCAGCGAGGTCCCAGCCCGGGTCGGTCAGGTCGAGGAACCAGACGGCCGGGCCCGGGAGCCGGGCGGGAGAGCGTCGGTACGCCGCAGCACTCCGGGCCAGTCGTCGAGCAACGACAGTCATCGTCACATCCCCGTGGGCGACCCGGCTTGCCCGGACCCGTCGACCATAGGGCTGGCACCGGTGCCTGCCCAGAGCCAAGAACGCTGCCTGGCGATCACCCTGGGTGATCGGCGCCCGGGGCGTCGGACACCGGACGGGCCTCAGGCCAGCGTGGTTCCCTCCAGCGCAGCGGCGAGGTCACCCGGAGTGTCGTAGATGGCCACCGCGCCGGCCGCGGTCAGCTCGTCGTCCCCGAAGCCACCGGAGCGGACGACGATCGCCGGCATCCCGGCCTTCTTCGCCGCCTCCACGTCCCACACCGAGTCGCCGATCATCACGCTGGCGGCGTCGGCAGGTGCCCCCAGCTTCCGCAGCGCGACCTGGAGCAGGTCGGGGGCGGGCTTGGTCGCCTCGGCGTCCTCGGAGGAGGTCCAGGCGTCGGCGACGTCGCGGGCGTCGAGCAGGTCGAGGGCCACGTCGACGTGCCGCGGCTGGCCGGAGCTGGCCAGCACCAGCCGGTGGCCGCGCTCCTTGACGGCCAGCAGCAGGTCGCGGGCGCCGGGCAGCGGGGCGACCTCGCCGATCAGCTCGTCGACCTCCTCGCCCTGCCGTTTCCGCCCCTCCTCGCCGACCCGGTCCTCCAGCTCCTGCCCGCCCAGGGCGATGACCAGCTGGTCGCCGCCCATGCCGATGAGCCGGTGGATGCGCCAGATGGGGAAGGTCTCACCCAGCGAGCGCAGCGCGCGGTACCAGGCCAGCGCGTGCTGGTAGTTCGAGTCGACGAGGGTGCCGTCGACGTCCAGGACGGCGATCACGGGTTCAGCCACGCCGTCGGGTTGCCCAGCACCGGGCCGGGCCAATCGGCGCCACCCGTGCCGCTGCGCACGGTCCCCGCCCCCTCTGCCGCTGCGGGGGTGAGGGGGCGGGGCAGCGGAGGTGGGTCAGTGCTGGTGCTTCAGGACCCCGCGGATGATCGTGCCGTTCCGCTGGTCCTGGTAACCCTCGTTGACCTCGTCCAGGGAGTACCGCTTGGTGATCAGCTCATCGAGCTTGAGCGTGCCCTCCTCGTAGAGGCGCAGCAGCCGCGGGATGTCCCGGTAGGCGTTGCACATGCCGTAGAGCGCGCCCTGGATCTTCTGCTCGAAGAGGGTGGTGATGTTGGCCGGCAGGGCCAGCGTCATCTCCATCATCTCGTCGGCCAGGCCGGTGAGCACCAGCGAGCCGCCCTTGCCCAGGCAGCTGTACGCCCCGCCGATGATGTCGGTGCTGGTGACGCCGGTGGTGACGATGACGACGTCGGCACCGGTGCCGCGGGAGAGCTGCTTGGCCAGTCCGGCGGCCTCCGCGGTGCTGGCGACGGCGTGCGTCGCGCCCAGGGTCTGGGCGAACTCGCGGCGGAAGGCGACCGGGTCGACCGCGATCACGTGCTGCGCGCCGACGCCGGCCGCACCCTGGACGGCGTTGCAGCCGACCCCGCCGGTGCCGACCACCACGACGACGTCGCCCGGGCGGACCGGGCCGGCGTTGACCGCCGAGCCCCACCCGGTGGGCACGCTGCAGGCCATCAGGGCCGCGACGTCCAGCGGGTAGTGGTCCTCGATCTTCACGCAGGAGTACTCGGAGAGCACCGAGTACTGGGCGAAGGCGCCCACCATGCAGAAGCCGCCCAGCTCCTCACCGTCCAGCCGGAACGGCCAGTCACCGCCGGGCAGCTGACCGGTGCCGATCGTCGCGCCCAGGTCGCACAGGTTGGACCGGCCGGAGGCACACCAGCGGCAGTGCCCGCAGGCCGGCAGGAACGCGGTGACCACGTGGTCCCCGGGCTTGACCCCGGTCACGCCCGCACCGACGGCCTCGACGACCCCGGCACCCTCGTGGCCGCCGATGATCGGGTACCGCTGGGCGGCGAAGCGCAGGTGCTCGTCGGAGTGGCACAGCCCCGCGTACGCCATCTTGACCAGCACCTGACCGGGGCCGGGGTCCTGCAGGTCGAGCTCCACGACCTCCCAGTCGCCGGGGCCCCGCAGCACTGCGCCTCGTGTCTTCACCGTTCGTCCTCCGTGGTTCGATCTCGCGTCGGTGTGCCGTGCCGCGTGGACTCCACGGGCACCCCCACTGACTACCGGAGTCCCCCGGCGGGTCCGCAGCCAGCCCCGTCCGGGGCTCCCCTCGCCCCTCCGCCCCTCCGCCGCGACAGCGCCCGCGCGGGTGCGGCACGATCGGCCTCCGTGAGCCCTGCCGACACCCCTGCCGACATCGACGGCTCCCATCCCGCCGCACGGGAGTCGCTCGTCGTCCCGGCCGCCGGGAGCAGGGCGCCGGCGACCGAGAGGTGCCCTGGCTGCGGCGCCGTCCTGGTCGTCGTCCCGGGGCTGACCAGCTCCGCCGCGGGCGCCTCCCCGAGTTGCTCGGGGCTCTTCGACGTCACCGTGCGCGGGCTGCGCGACGAGGCCGCCGCCGACGTGCAGACCGCCGGCCTGCTGCAGCTGGCCACCGACGCCTACGCGGCCCAGCACCTGCAGCCCGGGCACCCGGCCACCCCCGCCGCCCGGCTGTGCCTGTGGGTGGCCCGCGGGCTGGACCCGCTGCGGGGGGCGGAGATCGCCGGGCGGCTGGACGAGGCGGCGCCCCGGGGGCTGTCCGCACCCCAGCGCTGGACGACGACGGTCGCCGACGTCGCCGCCGACCTCGACGTCGTGGACCTGCCCTCGCTGGTGCGGTCCTGGGCCGGGGCGGTCTGGGCGGACTGGTCGCCGGCGCAGGACGAGCTGCGCGCCGCCGCCGACGCGGCCCTGGGAACCCGACCCTAGGCCGTGGGCGAGCTCCGGGGCTGGGTCAGGCCCGGCCGGACACCGGGTCGGCGTCGGTGATGGGCAGCAGGACGTCGGCCACCAGGTGGTCGACCTGGGCCGAGGTCATCGGGGCGTCCACGAAGGCGGTGTAGCGCTGCCACCACAGCGCCTGCAACACCGAGCCGAGCAGTGCGATCCGCTCGTGGGACAGCTCGCGGCCCCGGCCTGCCTCCCGGCCGGCGAGCTCGCGGACAGCGGCGGCCAGCGGGCGCACCAGTGCCTCCTCCAGCCCGGCGCGCAGCTCCTCGTCGTGCCGGGCAGCACCGACCAGGCTGGCTGCGGCCCGCTCCGCGCGCTCCAGGGGCCGGGTCCACGGGTCGAGCAGGGCGACCAGGTCCGAGCGCAGTGAGCCGGTGTCCTCGGGGGTGCGCACCAGGCTGGTGCAGCTCAGCGCGTGCCGGGCCAGGGCAGCCATGGTGGGCCAGCGGCGGTAGATGCCGGCCTTGCCGGCGCGGGCCCGGGCGGCGATGCGGTCGCTGTTCAGCCGGCCCCAGCCCTCATCGGCCAGGATGTCGACGGCCACGGACACCAATTGGTCGGACAGCTCCGAGGAGAGGGGGCGGCCGGGCGGTCGGGTGGCAGCGCTGCGCACGGTCGGGCCGGTGGTCGTCACTGTGCAATCGTGCCCAAGAGCGCACCGTAGGACAACCAGCTACCGCATGGGAAGCTGATACAGAGAGTGACCCGTGGCACACTCAGCCGCTGGCGGCGCTCTCCACGTGGGCCTGCAGGCTGGCGCCGTCGTCCCCGACCCAGCCCTTGCCGCGGGCGTACTCGACCATGCCGTCGAACTTGCTGCCCCAGTCCGCGGCCGACGCCTGCGGCTCGCCGACCGCCTTCAGCGCCGCGATGTCGAGGAACCCGGTGTCCGCGTCGGCCAGCCGGCCCAGCCCCGCGTCGCGCAGCGCCTGGTCGGCCTCCTCCTCGGTCAGCGCACCGACGGCCAGCTGCAGGTGCGCCAGGTCGTCGACGTCGGACACCCGCACCTCCGGTGCCGACCCGGCACCGCCCACCACCTCGACGATCACACTGTCCTCCTCGCTCTTCCGTGGTTCTCAGACGTGCCAGGGGAAACGGGAGAAGTCCGGCTCGCGCTTCTCCAGGAAGGAGTCCCGGCCCTCCACCGCCTCCTCGGCCATGTAGGCCAGCCGGGTGGTCTCCCCGGCGAACAGCTGCTGACCGACCAGCCCGTCGTCGATCAGGTTGAAGGAGTACTTGAGCATCCGCTGGGCGGTCGGGCTCTTGGCCACGATCCGCCGTCCCCAGTCCAGCGCGGTGGCCTCGAGCTCGGCGTGCGGCACCACCCGGTTCACCATGCCCATCGCGTGCGCGTCGGCCGCGGAGTACTCCTCGCCGAGGAAGAAGATCTCCCGGGCGAACTTCTGCCCCACCTGGCGGGCCAGGTAGGCCGAGCCGAAGCCGCCGTCGAAGCTGCCCACGTCCGCGTCGGTCTGCTTGAAGCGGGCGTGCTCGGCGCTGGCCAGGGTGAGGTCGGAGACGACGTGCAGGCTGTGCCCGCCGCCGGCCGCCCACCCGGGGACGACGCAGATGACGATCTTGGGCATGAACCGGATCAGCCGCTGCACCTCCAGGATGTGCAGCCGCCCGCTCACCCCGGCGCCGGCCTCGTAGCCGTACTTGCCGCGCACCCGCTGGTCGCCGCCGGAGCAGAAGGCCCAGCCGCCGTCCTTCTCGCTGGGGCCGTTGCCGGTCAGCAGCACGCAGCCGACGTCGGTGGACAGCCGGGCGTGCTCGAAGACGGCGAGCAGCTGGTCGACCGTCTGCGGGCGGAAGGCATTGCGCACCTCGGGCCGGTCCAGGGCGATCCGGACGACGCCGGCGTCCACGGCCCGGTGGTAGGTCAGGTCGGTGAGCTGCTCGAAGCCCGCGACCGGCTCCCAGGCGCTGCTGTCGAAGATCTCCGAGACGTCGCTGCGTGCGCTCACGGTGCGAACCTAGCCCGACCCCGACGGCGCCCCCGCAGCAGCGCCCGGGACGGGGACCGACGCCCGGCGTCGTGCCGGGAGAACATGCCGACGCCGGCCGCGGGCCCGCTGACAACGGGAGTGTGATGTACGACACTCCCTCCACCCACTGGTCCTCGTCCCGACGACCGCCATCGGTCGCGACGAACCGACGAGCCCCAGGCCTGCGCCGACCGCGCGCAGGTGGACAGGAGCTGTCCCGATGAGCCAGGCCACCGATCGACCGGTCGAGCCGACGTCCGGGAACTACACCGCCGACCCCGGGCACTCCGCGGCCCATCCCCACCCGGCCCCGGCTGCCGCACCAGCACCCGAGCCCGTCGCCGTCGGCGACCCCGGCATGATCGGTGTGCCGGCCTTCCTGATCGGCTCGATCGCGCTCGGGCTGGTGCTGGTCGGGTTCGTGCCGGCCACCGCGACCGGCGCCTCGATCCCGATCATCATGACCGCGACCGGGATCGGGCAGCTGGTCGCCGCGCTCTGGGCGGCCCGGCTGGCGGAGAACGCCAGCGCGGCGATCTTCATCATCTTCGGCGGGTTCTGGCTCAGCTACGCGGCCCTGGTGCTGGGGTTGACCCACAACTGGTTCGGCATCACCACCGCGGACACCCTCGGCACCCAGAAGCTGTTCCTGACCTCCTGGCTGGTCCTGATCGTGCTGCTCACGCTGGTCTCGCTGCGACTGCCACTGGCCTTCACCGTGCTGTTCGTGCTGGTCGACCTCGCCCTGCTGCTGGTGCTGCTCGGCACCGCCAACGGCAGCACCACGCTGACCAGGGCCGGCGGCTATGCGGTCTTCGCCTTCGTCATCGTCGGGGCCTACCTGTTCCTCAACGGGATGAGCGTCGCGACCGGTGGCCGCGAGTACCCACTGGGGACCCCGGTCCTGCACTGATCCCGCCGCCCGCCGCCGGCAGCTCTCCCGGCGGCGGGCGTCCGGCGCGGGCAGAGTGGGGTTGTGGCGGCAGCGGGTGTCCGGGTCGGCACGCTCAACCTCGCCTCGGGCCGGAACGCCGGCGGCCGCTCGGTCGACGCCGCCGGGCTGGCGGCCGCGCTGGCCGACGTGGACGTCGACGTCCTCGCCGTCCAGGAGATCGACGTCGGCCAGCCCCGCTCGCACGGCCTCTCCCAGCCGGCCGAGGTCGCCGCCGCGCTGGGCGCGGTCGACTGGCGCTTCACGCCCAGCGTCGACGGCACCCCCGACCCGTTCCGCAGCTGGCAACCGGTCGACCCGCCGGTGCTGACCGGCCCGGACGACGCCGCCGACGGCCCGCGCTACGGCATCGCGCTGTTCTCCCGCCGGCCGGTGCGCCGCTGGTCGGTGCACGCGCTGGGCACCGGACAGGCGCGGCTGCCGATCCGCGCCCCCGACCCGCGTACCGGCCGGAGCCGCTGGTGGTGGTTCCCCGACGAGCCGCGGCTGGCGGTGGCGGCCGAGCTGGAGGGGTGCACCGTCGTCGGCACGCACCTGTCCTTCGCCCCGTACACCGCCGTCCGTCAGCTGCTGCGGCTGCGGCGCTGGGCACGGGAGCTGCCCGGGCCGGTGGTGCTGGCCGGCGACCTCAACCTGGCCGGCGCGGTGCCCGCGCGGCTGACCGGGGCGACCCGGCTGGTGTCGGCGCCGACCTACCCCGGCGGCAACCCGCGCCTGCAGTACGACCACCTGCTGGCGCTCACGCCGATGACGGCGACCGACCCGCAGGTCCGGGTGCTGCCCGTGGGCGACCACCGCCTGGTCACCGTCACCGTCTCGACCGCCTGATCCCACGCCCCCCGGGCTTTCGGTACCGAAAGCCCCGGGGTCAGGTGAGGAGGGCGCGGAGGGCCGGCAGGGAGGTGGCGAAGCCCGGGTGCAGCGGGACGTCGGCCAGCGCGGACAGCGGGAACCACCCGGCCGCGATGCTCTCCGGGTTCAGCGTCAGCTCACCGGCGTCGAGCAGTCCGGACGGCGTGGCCAGCACCGTGGTGTAGCTCCAGCCGCCGTGGTCGTCGACCGACTCCGCCCCGAGGACGACGTCGCCCCGGGTGAGGCCCAGCTCCTCGCCGGCCTCACGCAGCGCCCCGTCGGCGGCCGCCTCCGCCGGGTGCAGCGCACCGCCGGGGGTGCCCCAGGTGCCGCCGTGGTGCGACCACTCCACCCGCAGCTGCAGCAGCAGCTCGACGCCGTCCGGGCCGGGGCGGTGCAGCAACAGCCCGGCGGCGCCGGCCAGCCCCCAGTGCCGGTGGCCCAGGGCGCACGTCGTCCAGCCGTCGGTCGGCGAGCGCCCGGTCGTCAGGGCGGTCATGCGGCGGGCAGCGCGCGGGCGCGGAAGCCCCAGGTCCGGTCGGCCACTCGCCGTCCTCTCGTCATCAGCGGTGCTCGTGCCCGCTGAGTCTGCCCCGGTCGGTGACGTGCCGGAGCGCAGGTCCCCAACGCTTCGGCACCCCACTCAGGCAGGATGGCGCCGTGACCACCGTGCCGCTACGCCGGTACCAGGTCGAGCCGGGCCGGATGGACGACTTCCTCGCCTGGTTCCCGGGCCTGGCCCCCGTCCGCGCCCAGTACGACTTCCGCCTGCTGTTCGGCTACGTCGACGACGCGAACGACACCTTCACCTGGGCGGTCGAGCACGACGGCGACGAGGCGACCTTCCTCGAGGCCGAGGCGACCTACAACGCGTCGCCGGAGCGCGCGCAGGTCTTCGAGAGCTTTCCGAAGTGCATCGCCGGCATGGAGGTCGGTTTCGTCCACGACGTGCTGGCCGACCGCTAGACCGACGACTGGCGACCCATCGCCCGGTATTCCGGCGATCAGTGGGCGCCGCCGCAGCACTCGTGCGGGAACTCCACCTCGAACGGCTGGAACACCCCTCCGGCGGCCTGCTCGACCAGCAGGCTGAGCCGCCCGCGCGCCCACGTCGGCCGCAGGAAGCCGGCCGTGTCGACGACGGCGTCCGCCGCCACGGGGCCGCCGAGACCGACGACCTCGTCGATCGCCGTGCCCGCCACCAGGTCACCGGCGCGCACCCGTCCCTGCACCCCGGCCTGACCGGGGAACCGGACACAGCGCCCGGCGACTCCCGCCCGGGCCTCGCGCAACGCCACCAGGGCCGGCCCGGGGCCGCTGTCGGACCCGGCCGTGACGACCGGGCCCCCGAGCGCGCGGGCGAGCGCGTCCCGGGTCTCCTCGGGAGCGATCGGTTTCCCGGTCAACCGCAGCGCGACGCCGGTGCGCGGCGACGCGGCGGAGCGGTCCACGTGGGTGCAGACCAGCTCCGCCGCGGCACCGGACCCGGCCAGCGCCGAGTCGACCGCCGCCAGCAGGTGGGCGTCCGGGACGACGTCGGGCCCGGGCGCGCCCGCCCACCAGCGGGCCGTCACCGGAGGACGTCGACGAAGACCGGGTTCGCGTAGAACCAGAGGTCCTGCCACGGGTCCGCGTCGCCCACCACGTCGATGAGCGGGTTGCCCCGCGCGTCCAGCTGCTTCCCGTCACTGCCGCGCAGCCGCACGTAGAACGACTGCTGCACGTTGCGGAAGGTGTGCCGGAAGGTCGCCGTCCGGCGGTCGCGCGGCGACACCTGGAACGTCTCGACGACGGTGGTCTGGGGTGCGGTGAAGGCGTCGCGGTCCCCGGTCGGCCCGGTGACCGGTCCGCTGATCAGGTCGACCTTGGCCAGCCGCGGCACGGCGCCGCTGGCGTTGGGGCCGCCGGCCAGCTGCACGGAGATCGTCACCTCGACGTCCCCGCCGCGCCGCACCCAGGTGCGGCCGCCCAGCGTCGCGCCCCGCTCGTCGCCCTTCCGGCTGCCGCGCACCCGCAGGTCCAGGCCGTCGACGAGCCGGCCGTGCACGGCCACGACCCGGCCGGACTGCAGGCCCTTCATGACGTCGACGTAGTCGCGGGACCGGGCGGCCACCAGCGTGCTGCCGTACTGGCCGGGCCAGAAGTCGCCGTAGCCGGTGTTCGGCACGCCGGTGTCGATCGGGGTGCCGCGGCTGCCGGTGGTGGCGTGGGCCTGGGTGCCCGGCGCGCGGGTGTCGCCGAAGACCTGGTGGGAGTCCGAGGTCGAGGTGACCCACCACGGCCGCCCCTCGGCCAGCAGCGAGTCCCACAGCCCGCCGACGGTCGCGGTCATCCAGTCGAAGCCGCCGTGGGTGCGGTAGGACTC
>JAOPUQ010000155.1 GCA_025963425.1 Modestobacter sp.
GCCCTGGCCACGGCCGGCGTGGACGTCGAGCTGGTGCGGTCCACCCCCGGCGAGCTGACCGGCACCGCCACCATCCCGGTCGAGGCCGACGGCGGGGAGAACCTGATCGTCGTCGTCCCCGGCGCGAACGCCGCCCTCACCCCCGCCGACGTCGACGTCGCCGAGGTGCGGCAGGCCACGGTGGTGCTGCTGCAGCTGGAGACGCCGCTGGAGACGGTGCTGGCCGCCGCCGAGGCCGCCGCGGGCATCGTCGTCCTCAACCCCGCGCCGCCGCAGCCGCTGCCGGCCGACCTGCTCGGCCTGGTCGACGTCCTGGTGCCCAACGAGCACGAGCTGGTCCGCCTGGCCGGCGCGGCCGAGGGCGGGCGGAGCCCCGCGGAGCTGGCCGAGCTGGCCCGCGGCCTGGGCGCGGGCTCGGTGGTGGTCACCCTGGGCGCCCGGGGCGCGCTGCTGGTGCCGGTCGAGGGGAACGCCGTCCTGCAGGCGCCACCGACCGTGGAGCCGGTCGACACCACCGGCGCCGGCGACTGCTTCTGCGGGGCGCTGGCCCAGTCGCTGGCCCGTGGCGACGTCCCGGCCGAGGCGGTGCGGTACGCCGTGGCCGCGGCGGCGTCCTCGACGACCGGGCCGGGCGCCCGGGGGGCACTCCCGGACGACGCCGCCGTGCAGGCACTGCTGCCGCTGCTGCCCGAGGCCGTCCCGGTCGGCTGAGATCGCGGTTGCCCGGCGCTCCGGCGGGGCACGGCGGGGGCATGACCGAGAGCGCACCGCAGCGTGCCAGTGACGTGGACCAGCCCGACGGTGGAGATCCCTCCCGCGACGCGGAAGGAACCGGCCGCACGCCGCACCCCGACCAGCCCGCCGAGGGCCCCGACGACGCGTCGGCCACCGGCGGGGACACGGAGGACCGGGCCACCGGGGTCTGACCCGTCCGCCGGCCGGCCGCACATGCGGACCGACCGGCGCGGGGCTCAGTCCGCGCGCTCGGCCGGGGACGTCGGTTCGGCCGCCTGCTCCGCCGGCTCCCGCTCGTCGTCCGGGAGCGGCTCCACGGGGTCGGCCGGCAGCGACTCGGCCGGCTGATCCGGCCCGACCGGGCGGGGCCGGCGCGGGGGCGCGGTCGGCGGCCGCATCGAGGTGCGGTGCGGGTCGATCGGCATGGCACTCCTCCCTCCGGGGACCGCGCGGGCGGCGGTCGAACTCATCCTCCCCGCGGGCGGGGCGCCGGCCCAGGGCCCCGGGGGCGGCCGGTCGTGACGCTCGGCGAGTGAGCGACATCTCACCCCCCTGGATGGGGATCACCCGTTCCGGGGCTGTTTCCGGATCGGTGACAGCGGGGAAGCTGGGCTCATGCAGCAGACCGAGGACAAGAACACCGTGGAGCACGACGCGCTGCGCGCGCACCAGTCCGACGAGGCACAGGCCGAAGGCGCGCCCGTCGTCCGCATGCTCGCCAACCCGCGCCGGGTACGTCGCGTCTGACCCGCGCGCCACAATCGGCACAGCCGCCGCTCCTGGCTCCGGAGCCGGCCGGCGGCGGGCTCACAGGGTCGTCCCGCTGGTCACACTGCGCTGTCACACCAGCACCACGGACCCCCGTCGTCCCGGGATGCACCCCACTTCCCAGTGACGCAGCGCAATCGGATACATGCCTCGGCGTGCCGCGAACTGCTCCGTCACGACGTGCTGCACGATCCGTTCGTGACTGCCGCAGCCCTTCCCCTGCACTCCGCCGACGACGGTCCGGCGCCGCTCCGCCGCTCCCGCGCCGAGCGGCAGGAGATCGTCCTGGACACCGCCGAGCGGCTGTTCTCCCGACGCAGCTCGCGCAGCGTCGGCATGGATGAGCTGGTCCGCGAGACCGGCCTGGGCAAGATGACGGTCTACCGGCTCTTCAAGAGCAAGGACGACCTGGTCGGCGCCTACCTCTCCCGCAAGGCCGCCACCGTGCTCGGCTACTTCGACGCCGAGCTCATCCGACTGGAGGGCGACCCCCGCGCCGCCCTGCTCTCGGTGGTCGACGCGGTCGAGAAGGACGTCACCCGGACCGGTTTCCGCGGCTGCCCCTTCACCAACGTCAGCAGCGAGTACGACGACCCGCAGCACCCGGCCCGCAGCGCCGCCGCGGACTACAAGTACGAGCTGCACATGCGCCTGCTGTCCCTGGCCGGCGAGCTGGTCCCCGGTCACGGTGAGGACCTCGCCGCGCAGATCCACCTGATCATCGACGGCATGTACCTCTCCGGCGGCCTGCTCGGCCCCGACGGCCCGGCCTCCCACGGGCGCGACCTGGCCGAGCGGCTCATCGACGCCGCAATCGCCGCGCGCTGACCCCCCGCCTACCCCGCTGGGATCAGGTGAGGTGATCCCAGAACGACCTACCGCGTGGCCCACCACCCGGTAGGTACCCCGGAGGCGAGGGAGGACGGCGCCCGGGCCCGTCGGACGGCGGGACGCCGGCGACAGCCGCACGATGGTCAGGGGCACAGCAGCGCCGCGAACGCGGCCGACGAGCGCAGGCGAGGAGGGCTCGTGAGCGACCGCAGCCGCCCCGACCTCGACGACGACACCGTGACCGCCCTGGGCAGCCTCTCCGAGGCCCTGGAGACCGTCGAGCAGGCGCGCGGGCTCCTCTACGGCTTCCACCAGCTGACCGGCAAGGCCGACCGCCTGCTCCAGGACGCCGTCCGGCAGCTCCGGGACGCCGGGCACTCCCAGCTGGCCGACCAGCTCGACCGGGACCTCGTCGGTCGCAACGTGATCGCCGACCGGTGGACCTTCCAGGTGGTCGAGGACTTCGACGCCGGCTACTGGTCAGCGTTCCGGGCCGCCGACCAGCGGGCCCGTGACGAGCTGTCCGGCGGCGACCGGCACGTGCTCGAGGCGCGGATGAAGCAGCGGGAGCGCACGCACGGCCATCCGGCGCATGAGGCAGGGCCGGCACTGGCGGACTGAGCGCCGGGTCGCCCGGTGTCCCGTCGCGCCGCAGACTCGGCGGATGAGCACCGAGGGCAGCAAGGACCCAGCCGAGGACCGGGACGTCGCCCCGCTGGGCGGCGCCACCTCCGACCCGCCCGGGGACGACGGCGCCGACGGGATGGCCGGTCCGGTCTTCCCGCCGCCGGAGACCGAGCCGGATGCGCACCGGAACGGGCCGGCCGGCGGCGACTGACCCCCGCGGCAGCCCCCTCCGGGCGGGTCGGCGCCGCCGGGGCTTGCTCGCGGTTACCCGTCGGTAATAACGTTTATTACCGACGAGTACGAGCTCGCCCCGAGTCCGGCACCAGCACGGGAGTCCCGCCCCATGAGCCACTACACCGCCAGCCTGCGCGACCTCGAGTTCAACCTGTTCGAATTCCAGAGCACCAAAGACCGGTTCGGCACCGGCCCGTTCGAACAGATGGACGCCGAGACCGCCCGCGGGGTGCTCTCGGAGGTCCGCCGGCTGGCCGAGGGGCCGCTGGCGGAGTCCTTCGTGGACGCCGACCGGAACCCGCCGGTGTTCGACCCGTCGACGAACTCGGTGACGCTGCCCGAGTCGTTCAAGAAGTCGGTCGAGGCGATGAGCGCCGGCGAGTGGTACCGGCTGGACCTCCCCGAGCACCTCGGCGGCTTCGGTGCGCCGGCCGGCCTGACCTGGGGCGCCTACGAGATGGTGCTGGGCGCGAACCCCGCCGTCTTCATGTACGGCTCGGGCCCGGCCTTCGCCGCCACGCTGGACGAGCTGGGCACCCCGGACCAGAAGCGCCTCGCCGAGCTGATGATCGAGAAGGGCTGGGGCGCCACCATGGTGCTCACCGAGCCCGACGCGGGCTCCGACGTGGGCGCCGGCCGCACGAAGGCCGTCCAGCAGGCCGACGGCTCGTGGCACGTCACGGGGGTCAAGCGCTTCATCAGCTCGGCCGAGCACAACCTGTCCGACAACATCATCCACCTGGTCCTGGCCCGCCCCGAGGGCGCGAAGGCCGGCACCAAGGGCCTGTCGCTGTTCGTCGTCCCCAAGTTCCACGTGGACCTGGAGACCGGCGAGCTCGGCGCGCGCAACGGCGCCTACGTCACCAACGTCGAGAAGAAGATGGGCCTGAAGGTCTCCACGACCTGCGAGGTGACCTTCGGTGACGGCGACGTGCCGGCACAGGGCTGGCTGGTCGGCGAGGTGCACGACGGCATCGCCCAGATGTTCAAGATCATCGAGTACGCGCGGATGTTCGTCGGGACCAAGGCGATCGCCACACTGTCGGCCGGCTACCAGGTCGCGCTGGCCTACGCCAAGGAGCGGGTGCAGGGCGCCGACCTCACCGCCTCCAGCAAGGACGCCCCCCGGGTGACCATCACCCACCACCCCGACGTCCGCCGCTCGCTGATGCTGCAGAAGGCCTACGCCGAGGGCATGCGGGCCCTGTACCTCTACGCGGCGAGCTTCCGCGACGAGGTCACCGAGGCCGAGGCGGCCGGGACCGCCGACAGCGAGGAGGCCGTCCTCGCCGCCAAGGTCAACGACCTGCTGCTGCCCATCGTCAAGGGCTTCGGCTCCGAGCGGGCCACCCAGCTGCTCACCAGCGAGTCCCTGCAGACCCTGGGCGGCTCGGGTTACCTGCAGGACTACCCGATCGAGCAGTACATCCGGGACTCCAAGATCGACACCCTGTACGAGGGCACCACCGCGATCCAGGGTCAGGACTTCTTCTTCCGCAAGATCGTCCGGGACGGCGGGGTCGCGCTGACCTGGTTGGCCGGCCAGATCCAGGCGACGATCGACGCCGAGGCCGGCAACGGGCGGCTCAAGGAGGAGCGGGCACTGCTGGCCACCGCCCTGGGCGACGTCCAGACGATGCTGACGGTGATGTTCGCCCACGCCATGGCCGCCCAGGACGACCCCGCCAACCTGTACAAGGTCGCCCAGAACACCTCGCGCCTGCTGCTGGCCACCGGCGACCTGGTCACCGGCTGGCTGCTGGTGCGGCAGTCCGAGGTGGCGCTGACCGCCCTGGCCGGCGACGTGAAGGACGCGGACCGGCACTTCTACGAGGGCAAGCTGGCCGCCACCCGCTTCTTCTGCACCCAGGTGCTTCCGCGGCTGACCTCGGAGCGGTCGATCGTGGAGAACACCGACAACGCCCTGATGGACGTCGACGAGGCCGCTTTCTGAGCCCTTCCGGGCAGGCGTGAGGGAGCGGTCCGCCGGGCATGGCAGGGACGACGCCCCACCCCCGAGGAGACCCCATGAGCGAGTCCCAGCCCACCGGCTACCACGAGTCCGCGGACACCGCCGACACCGACGAGAACCTCATCGACGGGAAGACCGGCGACGACGTGGCCGACAAGGGTGCGGCGGACACGGTGCTGACCACCGACGACGACGCCCAGCGCGACGACAGCGTGGCCCGGCCGGGCAACAGCTGAACGGACCCGGCGCGGCACCCCCCGCGCCGGGCCCGCCGGCCCGGGGGACGCGGCGTCAGACCCCCGAGACGATGCCGGAGAGGTCCCGGGCCATCTGGCTGGCCTCCCGCGAGGCGCCCACCATGGCCTCCTGGGCCTGCGCGGTCGAGGCGTTCTGCTCCTGGACGGCGGCGGCGATGGTCGTCTGGCTCTCCACGACCCCCGCGATGATCTCCTGGATGCTGGCCAGCGCCGCGCCGGCCGCGGTCACGTCGGCGCGCACCGTGTCGACCACCCCGCGGATCCGCTCGGTGGCCCGGGCGGTCTCCAGCGCCAGGTCCTTCACCTCACCGGCGACGACCGCGAACCCACGGCCGGCCTCGCCGGCCCGGGCGGACTCGATGGTGGCGTTGAGCGCCAGCAGGTTGGTCTGGTCGGCGATGCCGGAGATGCTGCCGGCGATCTGGTCGATCTCGCCCATGGTCGCGGCGAGCCGGTCGATGGTGACGGCGCTGCCGCGGGACTGCACGCTGGCCTCCTGGGCGGTGCTGCTGGCCCGGCCGGCCGCGGCGGAGATCTCCTCGATCGCCGACCGCAGGCCCTCCATCACCGACGTCGCCGTCCCGACGTTCTCCTCCAGGCGCCGGCCGGCGCCCTCGAGCCCGGCCAGCTGACCGGCCATCCCCGCGGCACGCACCTCACGCTCGCGCAGCCGCCGGGTCTCCTCCTCGGCGGCGGCCGCCCGCTCGGCGGCGAGCTCGGCCTGGGCGTGGACCTGGGCGACCTGCTGCTCCTCGGCGCGGACCTGCTCCGCGCGGCGGGCGCGTTCGGCCTCCTCGGTGAACTTCCAGCCGTAAGCCAGGAACGTGGCCTCGGCCAGCAGGAACACCGCGTGCAGGCCGGCGAAGAGGAGCGAGTGGTGCTGCGCCTGCGGCGTGGAGAACACCGACATCGGCATCCACAGGCTCATCGCCGCGTGGTGGACGGCGACGAAGCCCACCGCGAGCAGGAAGGGCGTCCAGTTCTGGTAGAGCGCGACCATGGCCAGCAGGACGTAGAACCAGATGTGCAGGTCGGTCAACCCGCCACCGACGTGCACGAGGACGTCGGCGCCGACCATCAGCCCGAGGCTCACCGCACTGGCCCGGACGGCCTGCCCGGAGGCGACCTGCCCGACCAGCAGGAGGACGACCATGGCGGCCAGCTGGCCCCACAGCAGGAAGCCGCTGACGCCGCGGAGCAGGCCGATGCCGGCGAGCGCGGGCACGTGCGCGGCGAGGACCACCGAGATGACCCGGTGGCGGGCGGCGAAGCCGGCCTCGGCGAGCGGCACGGTGCGCGGGATGCGGCCGGCTCGCGCGACCGGCGGTCCGGCGACGCTGCTGGACTGCGAGAGGATGGTGGTCACACCCGCTGTCTCGGCCGGTGGGACGCCGACATGCAGTCCAGCGGCCGACTTTCTCTAGCACACCCACCGGTCGGCCCCGCGGGCTGGGGCTGGCCGGACGGCGGCAGCGGTCCTAGCCTCCGCCCATGGCTGTCGAACAGTTCCTGGACGGGCGTCGCGCACTGATCACCGGCGGCGCGTCAGGCATCGGGCGGGCCTGCGCGGTCCGGCTGGCCGCGGCCGGCGCGGCCGTGGTGGTGGCCGACCGGGACGCCGCCGGCGCCGCGGCCGTCGCCGCCGAGGTGGGCGGGACGGCGGTGACCGTCGACCTCTCCGACCTCGACGCCGTCGACGCCCTGGACCTCGACGTCGACGTGCTGGTGAACAACGCCGGCCTGCAGCACGTGGCACCGCTGCACGAGTTCCCGGTGGACCGCTTCTCCCTCATCCTGCGGCTGATGCTCGAGGCGCCGTTCCGGCTGGTGCGTGGCGCCCTGCCGCACATGTACGAGCGAGGCTGGGGCCGGGTGGTGAACATCAGCTCGGTGCACGGGCTGCGGGCCTCGCCGTACAAGTCGGCCTACGTCACCGCCAAGCACGGCCTCGAGGGTCTGTCGAAGGTGATCGCCCTGGAGGGTGCGCCGCACGGGGTGACGTCGAACTGCGTGAACCCGGCCTACGTCCGGACGCCACTCGTCGAGGGGCAGATCGCCGACCAGGCGCGCACGCACGGCATCCCGGAGGACCAGGTGGTCGAGCAGGTGATGCTGGCGCCGGCCGCCGTCAAGCGGCTGATCGAGCCGGCCGAGGTCGCCGAGGCCGTGGCGTACCTGTGCTCCCCGGTGACCGGGTCGATGACCGGCAGCTCGCTGGTGATGGACGGCGGGTGGACGGCCTCCTGAGCCCCCGGGCCCGGCCGCCCTCCTACCCTGGGCCGGTGCCCGCCGCCCTGACCGCCGACCCCCGGGTGCTCCCCGAGACCGAGTGGACGGCACGGCAGGAGGCCCACGAGCGGCGCGTCGAGCCGTGGGTGGGTCCGCACCTGGAGCGCCGCCGGGAGGGCCGCGCCCACCCCGTGCTGGACTTCCTGTTCACCTACTACTCACACACCCCCGGCCGGCTGCGCCGCTGGCACCCCGGCCCCGGCTCGGCGCTCCTCGGCGAGGCCGCCCGGGAGCGGCTGGCCTGGCCGTTCCACGTCGAGGTCGCCGTCCGCGACGACGGTGGACGGGAGACGACGGGGGTGGCCCTCGACGTCCCGGCCTTCCTGGCCCGGCGCCGGGACGCGGTCACCTGGATGGCCGGCCTGCTGCGGGCCACCGCCGGGCGGCCGGCGTCCTTCGGCTGCTTCGGGCTGCACGAGTGGGCGATGGCCTACCGCCCCGACGACGGCGCCGTCCGCCACGACGCCGTGCCGCTGCGCCTGGGCGCGGCCGGCACCGCCGACGTCGTCGACACCCACCGGGTGCAGTGCAGCCACATCGACGCGTTCCGGTTCTTCACCCCGCGCGCCCGCCCGCTCAACACCCTGCAGCCCACGCGGGACACCCAGACCGAGCTCGAGCAGCCGGGCTGCCTGCACGCCACGATGGACCTCTACAAGTGGGCCTACAAGCTGGGCCCGGCCTGCCCCGGCGAGCTGGTGGCCGACTGCTTCGCCCTCGCCGTCGAGGTCCGGGAGCTGGACATGCGGGCCTCGCCCTACGACCTGCGCGAGCACGGTTACGAGCCGGTGCGGATAGAGACCGCCGAGGGCAAGGCGGCGTACGTGGCCGCCCAGCGTCACGTCGCCCAACGGGGCGCGGCCCTGCGGCGTCGGCTGCTCGACGTCTGCGATGCGCTGCTCGCCTCGTCCTGAACCGCCGGCCCGGGCGTCGTACGGTCGGGAGGTGACCGCCACCCGCACCGACCGCTGGATCACCCTCGACGGGACGACGAACACCCGCGACCTCGGGGGGCTGCCCACCCGGGACGGCGGCACCACCCGGTTCGGCCGGGTGCTGCGCAGCGACAACCTCCAGACCCTCACCCCGGCCGACGTCCACCTGCTGGTCGACGAGCTGGGGCTGCGCGATGTCATCGACCTGCGCACCACCGCCGAGGTCCTGCTCGAGGGCCGCGGCCCGCTGCGGGAGGTGCCCGCGGTGACCCACCGGCACTTCACCCTGCTGCCCGAGCGGGGGCAGCGCACCGACGTGTTCGCCGTCGAGGAGGACGATGCGCAGGTCCGCGCGGGCCTGCCGGCCGACTGGGCCGAGTCGGTGCTCCCGCGGGCGACGGCACCCGGCGCCGAGGACGAGCCGCCCGCCGTCCGGTCCTACCTGGGCTACCTGGTCGACGGCGAGGAGAACGTGCTGGCCGCGCTGCGGACGCTGGCCGCCGGCGGGCCCGGCGCCGCGCTCGTGCACTGCGCCGCCGGCAAGGACCGGACCGGGGTGGTCTGCGCGCTCGCCCTGGCGGTCGCCGACGTCGAGACCGAGGCGATCATCGCCGACTACGCGCAGACCGCGGAGGTGATCGACGCGCTGGTCGCCAAGCTGGCCGCCAGCCCGACCTACGCCGAGGACATGACGCTGCGGGACACCGCCAGCCATACCCCGCGGGCGGAGTCGATGCGGCGGGTCCTCGCGGTGCTCGACGAGTGGCACGGCGGTCCGGTCGGCTGGCTCACCGAGCACGGCTTCGGTCCTGAGGAGCAGGCCGCGCTCCGGGCGCGGCTGCGCGACTGACCCGAGCGGCGACCGGTCCAGCGGCGAGCCCTCGATGCGGAACGGCTCGGCGAAGCAGCCGCGCACCCGGTCGACGAACTCGGCGGCGGCGTCCGGGCCGGTCGGTCCCGGCAGGACCAGGGCGAACTCGCCGCCGCTCAACCGGCCGACGGTGTCCTGCGGGCGCACCACCGCGCCGAGCCGCGCGGCGACCTGGCGCAGGAGCTCGTCGCCGGCCGCATGGCCCAGGGTGTCGTTGACCAGCTTGAACCGGTCCAGGTCGCAGAAGAGGACGGCGAGCCACTCGTCCGGACCCGTGCCGGCCAGCCGGGTGTCGAGCTGCTCGGTGAACAGCACCCGGTTGGGCAGGCCGGTCAGCGCGTCGTGGGTGGCCTGGTGCCCGACGGTGGCCAGCAGGCTCGCCTTCTGCAGGGCGGTGGTCGCCTGGTCGGGAGCGAGGACGTCGGCGAGCTGCAGGACGTCGAGCAGCTGCTGGACCTCGGGGCTGGCCGACTCGCGGGTGAGGAAGCGGGGTTCGCCGGCCCCGGACAGCAGACGACCCCGGACTCCACACGGGAGGCCGGGGTCGAGTGTCGTCCCGCGCTCGTCCCCGGGGGCGAGGACGGCGCCGGGTCAGCGCAGTGCGTTGGTGAACTGGCCGCTGTTGGCGAGGGTCAGCAGCTCGTCACGCATCGCGGGGCTGCTGGTGCGGGCCACGGCGAGGTCCAGGGCCCGCCGGGTACGCGCCGCCTGCCGACGCTGACGCCAGCTGGAGGTCACGCTGCTCATGTACTGCCTTCTTCCGGGTTGTCGCTGCCTGTGTGACGCCCGTAGTAAAGCAGGGACAGCGACGTTTATTCCAGCGAAATGCAAGGCATGTCGGGGTATTGACCAACGCATCCTTCAATTCGAGGGGTGAGGACCCACACAAGCCTCACCCGCGTGTCACGCCTACGACGGCGTCCCGCACCGCCTCCGGTGGACGGCGGGGGCGGCGGTGGCGGTGGCGGTGGCGGTGGCGGTGGCGCGAGGACCTCCGGTCAGGCGGCGAGCACCGCACGGGCGGCTGCCCGGGCCGCCTGCGGGTCCTCGGCGGCCAGCGCCGCCTGCGCGGCCCGCTGACAGCTGGCCAGGTCCACGGTCGCCAGCCGGGCGCCCACCCCGGACACCGAGGAGGCCGCACAGGACAGCGACGAGATGCCCAGGCCGACCAGCACGCAGGCGAGCAGCGGATCGGCCGCGGCCTCGCCGCACACACCGACCGGCTTGCCGGCCCGCTGCCCGGCCGCGGCCGTGGCCTGCACCAGCGCGAGCAGGGCGGGCTGCCACGGGTCGGTGAGGTCGGCCAGCTCTGCGGAGAGCCGGTCGGCGGCGAAGGTGTACTGCGAGAGGTCGTTGGTGCCGATGGACAGGAAGTCCAGATGCTCGAGGAACCGGTCGGCCAGCAGCGCGACCGAGGGCACCTCGACCATGACCCCGGGTACCAGGCCGCGCTCGCGCACCAGGGCGGCGAACTCGGCCGCCTCGGCGACCGTGGACACCATGGGCGCCATCACCCACGGCACCGACCCGGTCGCCCGGGCCGCCTCGGCCACGGCGTCCAGCTGACGGGTCAGCAGTCCGGGATCCCGCCGGGCGATGCGGAGCCCCCGCACGCCCAGCGCCGGGTTGGCCTCGTCCGGCGGGGTGGCGAAGGCCAGCGGCTTGTCCGACCCGGCATCCAGCGTGCGCAGCACCACCTTGCCGCCCGGGAAGGCCTCGAACACCGCGGCGTACAGCTGCGCCTGCTCCTCGACCGCCGGCTCCTCGGTGCGTCCGAAGAACGCCAGCTCGGTGCGCAGCAGCCCGACCCCCTCTGCCTGCGCCGCCGCTGCCGCGCGGGCGCCGGGTCCGTCCTGCACGTTGGCGAGCAGCTGCACCGGGTGACCGTCCCGGGTCGTGGCCGGCCCGCGGTACCCCGCCAGCGCCGCCGCGGCCGCCCGGGAGGCGGCGACCCGCTCCTGCGCCCCGGCCGGCTCCGGGTCCACGGTGACCGTGCCCTGTTCCCCGTCCACCAGCACGAGCGCCCCGGCCGGGACGTCGGCGAGCCCGCCCACCCCGACGACACAGGGCAGTCCCAGCTGGCGGGCGATGATCGCGGTGTGACTGGTGGCCCCGCCCAGCCGCGTCGCCAGCGCGATGATGCGCGCGGGGTCCAGCCCGGCGGTGTCGGCCGGCGCGAGGTCGTCGTCGAGGAGCACCGAGGGCGTGTCGGGGGCGGGCACGCCCGGCTCGCCCTGGCCGGTGAGCTCGGCGACGATCCGGTCCCGGATGTCGCGCACGTCGGTGACCCGCTCGGCCATCAGCCCGCCGAGGCTGGTGAACAGGCCCACGAACTGCTCGGCGGCGCCCACCGTGGCCACCGCGGCCGAGGCGCCGGCGCTGATCCGCTGCTCCACCGCCGACAGCAGCCCCCGGTCCCGCGCCAGCCCGGCGGTGGTGGCGAGGACCTCCGCGCTCACCCCGGTGGCCGAGGCCGCCCGGCCGGCCAGCCGTTCGGCGACGACCGCCGCCGCGGTGACGAACCGTTCCTTCTCGGCGCCCCGGTCGACAGGAGGCACCTCGGCGGCGTCGCCGTCCGGCAGCCGGACGGCGCCGACGGGCCGCACGACCGGACCCAGGGCGACTCCCGGCACCACCGGCGTGCCGGTGAGCACGGTCGGGTAGGTGAGCGGGACCGGGGAGCCGGTCCGGGTGGGGGTGGACGACATGGCGCGCCTCGCTGTCTGGCTCGGACCCGGCAGGGGACCGCCCGGAGGGCGGACCGCCGGGGGGACGGTTCGGGGAGAGACCGAGGGACTCCGTTGGCCGCGACTCGGTGATCAGGGTCACGAATTCCTCTTGACTTGTCAACGTAACGGAAGTAAAACAACACGAAGCAAAACCGTTCCCACACGAACGGGCACCGCCACCGTCGTTCGTCCACCGCAACGCAGCCGGGAGGTGCCATGTACGCAGAGGAACGCCAGCAGGCGATCGCCGGCCTTGTCACCCACCGGGGCCGCGTCGCGGTCACCGCCGTCGCCGAGCACTTCGGCGTCACCACCGAGACCGTGCGCCGAGACCTGGCCCTGCTCGAACGGGCCGGGCTGCTGCGCCGGGTGCACGGCGGCGCCGTGCCGGCCGGCGCGCTGACCGTCGTCGAGCCCGGGCTGGTCGAGCGGC
>JAOPUQ010000215.1 GCA_025963425.1 Modestobacter sp.
ACCTGATGCACAGCCACGACCGAGGAAGGTGCCTGGGATGGACGCTCACGAGCACTCGTCGATGGACGGCCATGCCGGCCATGACCCCGGTGACCACGACATTGCCCACGGCCCGGGCGGCTCGGTCAGCTGGGCGATGGCGGCCCAGGCGACCCTGCACTGCCTCACCGGCGGTGCCATCGGCGAGGTCCTCGGCATGGTGATCGGTACCTCGATCGGCCTGCACAACGCCGGCACCGTCGTCCTGTCGGTCGCTCTTGCCTTCGTGTTCGGTTACGCCCTCACGATGCGTGGCGTGTTGCGGGCCGGCGTTCCCTTCGGTCAGGCGGTCACGGTCGCCCTCGCCGCCGACACGGTCTCGATCGCGGTCATGGAGATCATCGACAACATCGTGATGGTGGCCGTTCCCGGTGCCATGGACGCCGGGATCTCCTCGGCGCTGTTCTGGCTCTCCCTCGCCGGCTCGCTGGCCATCGCGTTCGTGCTCACCACGCCGGTCAATCGCTGGATGATCGGCCGCGGCCAGGGCCACGCCGTCGTCCACGCCTACCACTGACCGCCGGCGTGCGAGGTGGTGGTCAGCGGCCCGAGAACGAGGGTGGCCGCCTGTCCAGGAACGCTGCTCGGCCCTCGGTGAAGTCGGCGGTGCCGAACGCCCGCCCCTGCCCGAGGGCCTCGGCCTCGAGGGCCTCGTCGAGCGACATCCCGGCCGCCACGTCGTCCACGATCGCCAGGGACAGGCCGAAGGCAGTGGTCGGGCCGGCGGCCACCCCCGTGACCAGCGCCCGGGCTTCTGTCAGCAGGTGCGCGTCGGCTACACAGCGCGCGACGAGCCCTGCGGACGCGGCCTGCTCCCCGGAGAGCTCCCGGCCGGTCAGCACCATGTCCCTGGCCAGCGCCGGTCCCAGCCGGGTCGTCACGAACCAGTGGAAGCCCGAGTCCGGGATCGCGCCGAGCCGGCCGAACGGCGAGGCGAACGTGGCCGACTCCGCGGCGACCACCAGGTCGCACGCGAGCGCCAGCCCGGTACCCGCCCCGACGCACGGTCCCTGTACAGCGGCCACGGTGGGGATGCCGCAGGCCTGGATCGTGCGGATCAGCAGGTTGAAGTGCCCCCGCAGGGTCTCGGTCACGTCCTCGTCGTCGGACAGGCCGGTCAGATCCCGGCCCACGCAGAAGGCCCTGCCCTCGGCGCGCAGCAGGACGCCCCGGGCGTGCTCGGCTGTCGCCCGGCCGAAGGCCTGACGCAAGGCCGTCACGTCGTCCAGCCCCAGGGCGTTCAACCTTCCCGGCCGATCGAGGACGATCTCGGCCACCGCGTCGCGGCGCTCATACCTGATCGGCACCGGGTCGCCTCCACAGCAGGACCTTCAACTGACTGGTCATCACCAGCTGGGCGTCCTGGTTGGCCATGTTCCAGCTGAAGCTGGCGATCCCGGTGCGCTCGTCCCGCCCCCGGAGCTCCTCCACGCGGATCTCGCAGTGCAGGGTGTCCCCGATGAAGGTGGGGCGCGGATAGCGGATGCGGTCCGTGCCGTAGTTGGCGACGATCGCCTCGGCGTCCGGCGGTACGCCCAAGCCGCCGCTGAACGCGACGACCATCATGCCCGGCGCGATCCGCTGGCCGAACGAGGAGCGCGCGGCGTACTCCTTGTCGCTGTGCAGGACGAACCAGTCGCCGGTCAGGGCGCACCAGTTGACGATGTCGGCCTCGGTGATGGTCCGGCCGCGGGTCCGCTCGGTCGCCCCCGTCTCGAGATCGTCGAACCAGGTGTTGACCAGGCCCTTCACGCGGTGGCCTCGATGCCGGAGCGGGGCGTCGTCGACGAGTCGGCCGCGCGGTCCGCGGCCAGGGCGCCGATGGCCAGCGCCCGGACCTGACCGACGGCGATCTTGCCCAGCGCGGTGGTCGGCAGTGCCGACCGGAACAGGATGCGCCGTGGCACCTTGAACCGGGCCAGCCGTTGCCGGACGTGCTCCTGGAGCTCGGTGGCCAGGTCCTCACCGGCCCGCGCGTCCTCCCGGGTCTCGACGACCGCCCAGATGGCCTCGCCCCACTTCTCGTCGGGTACACCCACGACCGACACGGCCAGCACGGCGGGATGATCGCTGAGCGCGGCCTCCACCTCGCGGGCGAAGACGGTCTCCCCGCCGGTCTTGATCCGTCCCGCCTTGCGGTCGACGTAGTAGACGTAGCCCTCCGCGTCCCGCCGGCCGAGATCACCCGAGTGCAGCCACCCCTCCCGCCACAGCAGCCGGGAGGCCTCGGGGCGGTTCCAGTAGCCGGCGACGTATGCGTCGCCGCGGAACACCATCTCGCCGATCTCGCCGGTGGGCACCTCCTGTCCGCCCTCGTCGACCAGCCGCATCTCCGCGCCCGGCTGGATCCGGCCGCAGGACTGCAGGATGTGCCCGGCCGAGGGGTCGCGGAGTCCGCGGTCGTGGTCGACACGCGAGAGGCTCAGGCCGACGCCGCCCTCGGTGCCGATCCCGCCGATCTGGGAGAGCGAGCAGCCGAAGAGCCCGGCGAAGGCGCGCAGCTGAGCCGGTGCGATCGGGTTCGACCCGTAGAGGACGTGTCGCAGCGACGTGAAGTCGTAGTGGTCCGCGCCGGTCTGCTCGAGGTGGTCGACGAGCATCTTCATGACGGTCGGGACGGCCAGGAACACGGTGACCTGCTCGGCGGCGATCGTCCGGCACATGAGCTCGGGGTTCGGTCCCGGCAGCAGCACCGTCGTCAGCCCGAGGCAGGCGGGGTGCAGGACCGCGAACTGCCCGCCCTTGTGGAACAGCGGCAGCACGACCATGAACCGGTCGTCGACGTGTGTCTCGGTGCAGACCGCGAGACTGGTCGCCATCGCCAGGTCGTTCCGGCTGGAGATCATCGCGCCGCGGGGGTCACCCGTCGTGCCCGAGGTGTAGGTGAGCACGTACGGTGCCTCGGCGTCACCGTGCCCGGGAATCGCCTCCGTGGACGCCGCGGCCAGCAACGTCTCGTAGTGCTCGCCGGGGCCCTCCGGACCGAGGTGGACGACGGTGGCGCCGCATTCCACGGCAAGGTGGGCGCCCAGTTCCTCGAACCCGGGCCCCACCAGGAGCACGGAAGCGCCGCAGTCGGCGAGCTGGGCCGCCATCTCGGCGCGGTGGTGCCGGGTGTTCAGGCCGGTGTAGATGGCCTTGATCCGAGAGCTGGCGAACGTGAGCTCGACGTACTCCAGGCAGTTGCCGGCCAGGATCGCGACGCGGTCCTGGGGCTGGACCCCCAGGTGGTCCCGCAGGACGTGCGCCAGGCGGGTGACCCGCTGGTCGAACTCCGCCCAGCTGTAGCGGCGCGCACCGTCGGTGAACGCAAGGACGTCAGGCGTGCGGCCCGCCTGAATGCGGGGGATGTCGCCGACAACCGTCTGTTGGGGCACCAGACCTCCTCTACCTACCGAATGGTTAGTAAGCTTGCGGACGAGGGTGCATCGTGTCAAACCACCGCGCTGGCGGTCTGCGGAAGGGGGAGTGCGGTGAGGCACGAGCGGGTGGCGGTGCTCGGTGCGGGGACCATGGGTGTCGGGATCGGCCGGATGCTGCTGGAGTCGGGCGCCGGAGTCCTGCTCTCCGACATCGATCCGGCCGCCCTGGAGGCGGCCCGCCGGAAGCTGGCGAAGGTTGCCGCCTCCTGGCCGGCCGGCTGGGTGGACCGGCTGACCGTCGCGCACGACGTGGCGGCGGTGGACTCCTGTGTCGTCGTCATCGACGCGACCCCGCAGGGCGCCGACCGCAAGTCGGCGGTCCTGCGGGAGGTGGCTCGGCGTACCGGCTCCGGTGTGCTGGTCGGCACGGTCACGCTCGGGACGCCGCTCGCCGAGCTGGATGCGGCGGGCAACCTCACCGACCGGCTGCTGGGGCTGCACTTCATGAACCCGCCGCACGCGCTGCGGTTCTGTGAGGTGGTGGTCCGGAGTGGGCTGGATCCGCGGCATCTCGAGCGCGCCCGCACGCTGCTGACGTCGATCCGGGTCCGGGCGATCGAGGTTCAGGACACCAACGGGTTCGTCCTCAACCGCGCGCTCGTGCCCTTCCTCTTCGCCGCCGTCCAGCTGCTCGAGGCCGGCACCGCCGGTCCGGCGGACATCGACCGCGCCTTCGTCGAGGGGTGTGCGC
>JAOPUQ010000219.1 GCA_025963425.1 Modestobacter sp.
ACGCAGTCGCTCAGCAGCAGCACCCGGGCGTCCCGCGGCGGGACGCCCGCCAGCTGGCGGGCCGCGGTCTCCAGCGCGAAGGAGACGTTGGTCAGTCCCCGGGCCGGCACCCGTAGCAACAGGTCCAGGACGGCGAGGGGTGCGACCTGCTGCCCCAGCGGCACCAGCACCGCGGCGTCGGACCAGAACGCGACGACCGCGAGGGAGTCACGGGCCAGCTCCCCGGCCAGCGCGCCCACCGCGGCGGCCGCCGTCCGCACCCGTTCGCCCTTCATGGAGCCGGACACGTCGACGACCAGGACCACCGACCGGCGCTGCCGGACCCGTTCCCGGACGACGATGTCCGTCCCCTCGGGGAACGGGTTGCCGGCGATCGCCTCGAGCGTGCGCTCGAGATCGAGCTCGTCGGAGCCGCCGCTCCAGGACAGGCTGGTCAGCTCCCCGACCCCGCGGCGGACCCGGCTCTCCCGGGGCGGGCGGGGCACCGCCAGCCGGCGGGCGATCTGCCGGGCGCGGGCCCGGGTGAGCTGGTCGGCCGCGTCCTCGGTGGCGAGCTCGGCCAGCGCGATCAGCTCGGCCGGCTCCGCCGTCGTGCCGGACGCCGCGCTGCCCGGCCGGGACGGACCGGTCCGGGTCCGCCGCCGGTCACCCGAGGACAGTGCCAGGCCACCGCCGTTCGGCGCGGGCTGGTAGAGCGACGGGGACTCGGTGAGCTGCTTGGGCCTGCGCCGCAACGGGCGCATCCCCCGCGTGCGGGCCGACCCCGGCCGGTCCCGCCGGGTGACCGGGGAGTCGGCCTCGACGGCTCTTCAACCAGGCTCGGCCGCCGCCGGCTGCAGCAGGAAATGGTCCTCCCAGATCTCCCGGAGCACCGCCTCCGGCGTCGTCTCCAGCGTCTCGTCCAGGAAGATCCGCCCGGACAACGCCAGCAGGACGGCGTCCAGGACGACGTCGGTGTAGTTCTCCGGCAGCCCGCGCGGGGGCACGACCGAGGGCTCGTCGGGCAGCCCCACCCCGCGCACCGCGGCCAGCTGGGCGGCGACCAGGGCGAGGTCGATGGCCCCGCGCACGCTGCTGCCCTGCCGGACGTCGTCGCGCTCCCGGGTGGCCCGGGTCAGCGCCACGGCGTCGGCGACCAGCCGCGGGGACTCCACGCCGGTGCGCCGCCCGACGATGCCGCGCTCGGCCTCGGCGTCCTGGTAGCCGATCGCCAGCCGGCACAGCCGGTCGTGCACCGAGGTCGACAGCCGGGTGGTGCCGATCGTGTCGTAGGGGTTCATCGAGGCGACGACCCGGAAGCTCGCCAGCGCCTCGACGGTGCCGACCCTCGGCACCGCGATCCGCCGCTCGGCCATGGCGGTGAGCAGCGTGTTGAGCGTGTCCTCGGGGGCGCGGTTGAACTCCTCCACGTACAGGAAGGCACCCGTACGCATCGCCTCGACCAGCGGGCCGGGGACGAAGTTGTCGGCGGAGTAGTCCTCCCGCAGCACCCGGGCCGGGTCGTGGTGCCCGACCAGCCGGGTGGGGGTGAGGTCGGCGTTGCCCTCGACGAAGACCAGCGGGATGCCCCACTCCGCGGTGATCGAGCGCAGCAGGGTGGACTTCGAGGTCCCCGGCGGGCCCTCGAGCAGGACGTCGCGGCCGGCGGCGACCGCGGCCAGCACGAGGTCCAGCTCGCGTGCCCGGCCGACCAGGTGGCGGGCCACCCGCCCGCGCACCGCGCGGACCGAGGCCCCGTCGTCGCCGGTGACCC
The DNA here is from genome assembly GCA_025963425.1 of Modestobacter sp. Lineage (GTDB taxonomy): Bacteria > Actinomycetota > Actinomycetes > Mycobacteriales > Geodermatophilaceae > Modestobacter. The sequence goes on from JAOPUQ010000219.1 coordinate 1,754, forward strand.
GGCTGCCGGTGACGACCGGGTCGTCGCCGGTGGTGTGGGACATGTGCTCGGTCAGAACTGCTCCTCGGTGGCGACGTTGCGTCCGAGCATGCCAGTGCCGCGCGGTCCGCTCGTGGCCCCCGCGACGAGGGTGAGGGCCGCGCGACGGCCCTCGAGCACGGCCTCCAGCACCGTCCGGGGGGCGACGGCGTCCCCGGCGAGGACCGCGGACCCGGTGCGCAGGCCGTCCTCGGGGAGCCGGTGCCCGCAGTCCACGACCGCGGCGCAAGCCACCTCCCGGGTGCTGCCGGTCCACCGGTCGGCGAGCACCGCGCGCCCCGGGCCGGCCGAGCGCAGCAGCGCCGTCGTCGCCCGGTGCACCCCGGCCTGCTGCAGGCGGGTGTTCGCCGGGGCGAGGTCCCCGGTCCGGGTCAGCCGGCTGCCGACGACCTGGTCGGGGGTGACCACGGTGACCGGGCGTCCGGCCAGGGCCAGCAGCTCGGCGGCTGCCACGCCGACGGAGTCGCCGACCGGGTCGTGCACGACCACCGGGCCGGCGGGCAGCAGGCCATCCGGCGCACCGGTAGCGGCGAACAGCTCGGCGGCGGTCACCACCCGGGCGCCGTCCTCGACCTCGTAGGAGCGCGGGCCGGGCCGGCCGCCGGTGGCCAGCACGACGGCCTCGCCGTCCGGCACGTCCGCCGGTTGCACGTCGGCCACCTCGAAGCGCACGCCCAGCCGGGTGCACTCGGTGACCAGCCAGTCGGCGAACGCGGCGAACCGGTGCCCCCCGGGGGTGGCCGCGACCACCGGCAGCATCCCGCCCGGCCGGGGCCGGCGGTCGGCCACCCGGACGGCGTGGCCCCGGGACGCCAGCACCCGGGCGGCCTCCAGCCCGGCCGGCCCGGCCCCCACGACCAGCACCTCCTGGCTCCCGGCCGCAGGAATGGCCATGTCTTCGGAGGTGGGGTCCGGGTCCTCGGTCTCGTGCCCGCTGCGCGGGTCGACGACGCAGCTGACCAGCGGGTTGCGGACGTCGAGCACCTGGCAGGCCTGGTTGCACAGCACGCAGGGCCGGACCCGCTCGGGAACGCCGGCCCGCAGCGTGGCGACGAGGTCGGCGTCGGCGATCTGGGCGCGGGTCATCTCGACCGCGTCCGCGATCCCGTCGTCCAGCGCCTGCTGGGCCTGGGCCGGGTCGACGACCGAACCCTGCAGGACGACGGCGGTGCGGCCCGCCGCCGACGCGCGCATCGCCCGGGTCAGCTCGCGGTTGAACCCCGGGGGCGTGTGGGCGTCCGGCCGGTACGCGGCGGCGGCCATGCCGCTGCCCCGGACGACGGTGAGCAGGTCGACCTCCCCGGCGAGCTCGGCGACCTGCGCCGCGGCGTCGGCCGGGGTGGTGCCGGCCCAGGGGGCGAGCTCGTCGCAGGACAGCCGGAGCGCGAGCACCCGGTCGGCGCCGAGCTCGGCACGGACCGCCGAGAGGACCTGTCGCAGGAGCAGCAGCCGGTCGGTGCCGTGGGCATCGGTGCGGATGTTGGTGAGCCCGGAGGCGAACTGCCGCAGCAGCGAGCGCGCGCCGGCGTCGACCTCCACGCCGTCCACCCCGGCGGCCACCGCGACGCGGGTGGCGGAGCCGAAGCCGTGCACCAGCGTGGTGAGCTCGTCCCCGGCCATCTCCACCGGCACCTCGCGGGTGACGACGTCGGGCACCCGGGACGGCGCCCAGAGGGCCGCCTGCGACCACGCGCTCGAGCCCTGCCCGCCGGTGTGCCCGAGCCCGGCCAGGACGAGGGTCCGGTGCGCCCGGCAGGCGCCGACCACGGCCGCCCACCCCGGACCGCAGTCCGCCGCCAGTGGCGCGCGCTCGTAGGGCCAGTCGTCGGCGTGCACCGACGCCGTCTCGGTGACCACCACGCCCGCCCCGCCCGCGGCCCGCCGCGCGTAGTACGCGACGTGCCGGGGCGAGAACGCCCGCCGGTGCCCGAGGTTGGTCTCGTGCGGGCCGAACAGCACCCGGGAGGGCGCCGTCCGGCCCGCCAGCACCAGGGGGTCGGTGAGCCGGGTCAGCGCAGGTCCAGGCCCGCCAGCGGCGACTCGTCGCAGATCTTCGCCGGCGGGAAGGCCGGCATGCCCAGCAGCGTGGGCTGTCCACGGACCGGCCCCTTGTGGGAGTGGTCGATGTGGCTCTTCGGCGTGACCAGCTCCACGTCGCGGGCGGCCAGTGCGGTCTCGCCGTAGCCCTGCACGCACTCGGGGTCGGGACCGTCCAGCGGCAGGCCGGTGAAGAACTTGGCCGCCATGCAGCCGCCCCGGCAGGCGTCGAAGTGGGCGCACTTGGTGCATGCGCCACCGGTCTGCGGGCTGCGCAGCTCGGCGAACAACTCGCTCTGCTGCCACACCCGCTGGAAGCCGCCCGCGTCCCGGACGTTGCCGGCGAGGAAGTTCTCGTGGATGGCGAACGGGCTGGCGTAGACGTCGCCGACCTGGTCGATCATGCAGACCACCCGGCCCGCACCGCACAGGTTCAGCCCGGGCAGGGCCTCGCCGAGCGCGGACAGGTGGAAGAAGGAGTCACCGGTCAGCACGTTGTCGCCGTTGGCCAGCAGCCA
>JAOPUQ010000250.1 GCA_025963425.1 Modestobacter sp.
CAGCGCCCACCGCGACGCCCGACTGGCCGACCACGGCGACGTCCACGCCGACCGCGGTGCCGGTGCTCTCCCGGGCCGCGCACGACCGCGGCCACCTGGCCCGGGCGCTCGCCGACCCCGCCCAGGGCCGCCCGGTGCGGGTGCTCACCGTCGACGAGCGGCGCTCCGTCCCCGTGCACGAGGGGCCCGACGGCCCCGAGCTCGTCTACGACGAGCGCCCGGCCATGCCCACCGGCGCGATCTACCTCGGCGAAGCCGACGGCGTGCCCTACGCCGCCGTCCGCGGTCAGCGCGCACTGACCGTCAACGGACGGCCGGTCGACCAGTGGGCCGGGCTGCGCGAGCTGGGCGCCGACCTCGGCGACCTCGACGCCGGTCTGCTGGCCCAGGCGGTCGGCATCGTGGAGTGGCACGAGCGCAACCGGTTCAGCCCGGTGTCGGGCGCGGCGACCACCGTCGAGCGCGCCGGATGGGTGCAGCGCGACCCGGAGACCGGCGTCGAGGTGTTCCCCCGGACCGACCCCGCGGTGATCATGCTGGTCCACGACGGCGGCGACCGCTGCGTGCTGGGCCGCCAGGCCGTGTGGCCCGCCGGCCGGTTCTCCATCCTGGCCGGGTTCGTCGAGCCGGGGGAGTCCGCGGAGTCCGCCGTGGCCCGCGAGGTCGCCGAGGAGGTCGGGATCGCGGTCACCGACGTCCAGTACGTCTCCAGCCAGCCGTGGCCGTTCCCGCAGTCGCTGATGCTCGGCTACGTCGCCCGCGCCCTGGACGAGGAGCTGCGCATCGACCACGACGAGATCGAGGAGGCGCGCTGGTTCAGCCGGGACGAGCTGCGCTCCGGGGCCGGGCCCCAGGCGCTGCCACCGGCGGTCTCCATCGCCCGGCACATCATCGACCGCTGGGTGGCCGGCGAGTTCAGCTGAGAAAGGGCCCCCTCCTGGCGTCCCCTCGCAGGCTCGGGGACGCCATGGAGGGGGCCACTCAGGCGAAGCGACCCTGCAGCACCAGCGCCGGCCGGTCGGCGTGGTCGGCCAGCACCACGGCGTCGGCCAGTGCGGCGGGGTCGACCTCGGCGTCGTAGCGGTCGAAGGCGGGCAGCGCCCAGGCCTGGTCGGCCGGCGTGCGACGCCGCCGGGCGGCCGGGCTGACCCGCAGGTGGACGACGACGTCGAAGGCCAGCCCCAGCCCCTGCAGCAGTGCGCCGGGGACCAGCAGCACCCCGCCGGCCGGGGCGGGTCGGTAGGCGGCCCGGGCGGCGCGGTCCCGGGCAACGTCCCACAGGGCCGGCAGGTACTCCCCGGGGCCGCCCGGCCCGGCGCGGTCGAGCACCTCGCGGGACAGCGCCCCGGAGTCCAGCCAGTCGCTGTAGCGGGCGTCGGGGTCGGTGCGGCCGTGCTCGAACCGCAGCGAGGCCGGCCGGAAGAACCCCTCGGCGGGCACCACCACGGCCGGCCGGCTGCGGGCCGGCAGCAGCTCGGCCAGCCGGCTCGCCAATCCACCCGGCCCGGCGACACCGCGGTCGCCGTCCGGTGTGCTCAGCTCGGGCCCGTCGACGGCCACCCGCAGCACCGCAGCGCCCGGTTCGGCCGGCACGGCGGCGAGGAGGTCGGCCAGCAGGTCGGCGAGCGCGGCGGGGGAGAGCGGGCGCGGAGCGCTCAGCTGTGCGCCTCGGCCCCGGTGCCGGGGCTGTCGGTCCGCCGGGGCCGGCGGGTCACCCGCCGGACCGTGGGCGGTCGCGGCCCGGGGAGCGTCTCGGCACCCGGCCGCTGCTCGGGGAGGGGGTCGGACGTCGTCCGCTGGCCGGGGACGGCGGCACCGGCGGTCAGCCCGTCGAGGACCTCGCGGGCAAGGTCCTGCGCCGGGCGGCCCTGCGCGCGGGCGCGGCAGCGCAGTTCGTCGAAGGCCTCCCGCGGGGAGGAGCCGTTCCGCTCGGCCAGCACGCCGATGGCCCGCTCGATCGAGACGCGCGCGGCCAGGGCGTGCTCCAGTTGGCCGACGGTGCGGCGCAGGCCGGCGAGCTCGGTGTCCCGCGGATCGGGCGCCTCGGCCGCGGCGTCGGGAGCGGCGCCCTTGCGGGCGGCCAGGCGGGCCGGCCGGCCCGGTTCCGGGGTGGCCCCGGCCTCCTCGGCGACGAGGTCGGCCAGGGTCATCGCCTCCACCAGGGGCAGGTCGCCCAGCCGCCCGGAGGGGTGCAGCGGGGTCCAGCCGCGGGCGGTCCGCACCAGCACCACGGCCGGCAACCCGTCCGGGCTGCGGACGAGGTCGTCCGGCCAGGGGTTCGCGGCTGCGGACGTCGCCGGCGTGCCCCCGACGGTCTCGCTCACCGCGCCCTCCCTCGGTGCCGGCGGGTCCGCCGGCAGGTCCTCGCACGGGAGACTCCCACAGCCACCGTCGGGGCGGGCGTCGCCCGCCGGCGGCCGTGGGCCGGGGATCACGCGCCGGGCAGAGCCGCGAGCTGGGACTTCACCTGCTCGATGCTGGGGTTGGTCAGCGCGCTCCCGTCGGTGAAGACGAGCGTCGGGACGGTCTGGTTGCCGCCGTTGGCCTTCATGACCAGGTCGGCCGCGCCCTCGTCGAGCTCGATGTTGACCTCGGCGTAGTCGATGCCCTCGCGCTGCATCAGCTTCTTCAACCGCACGCAGTACCCGCACCAGCTGGTGGTGTACATGGTCACGGCAGTTCCGGGAGTGCTCATCAGGGGGGATCCTCTCTCGTCACCGCCGGCATCGCCCACCCGGGGGCCGGGTGGCCTGGCGGCCGGTCCGAGGTCCTGAACGCCGGGGGCCTGGGGATGCTTCCCCCCGGACGTCGGAGGCGGCTGGGAGGATGAGGTCCGTGGGGATGCCGCAGATCGACCAGCAGCCGGACACCGATGCGGCAGGCGCCGCCGAACAGGTGCTCGCCGGGTTGGACGAGCAGCAGCGGGCTGCCGCCTCGGCGGTGCGGGGCCCGGTCTGCATCCTGGCCGGTGCCGGCACCGGCAAGACCCGCACGATCACCCACCGCATCGCCTACGGCGTGCACACCGGCGTCTACGTCCCCGAGCAGGTGCTGGCGGTGACCTTCACCGCCCGGGCCGCCGGAGAGCTGCGCGGCCGGTTGTCGGCGCTGGGCGTGGGCGGGGTGCAGGCGCGCACCTTCCACGCCGCGGCGATGCGGCAGCTGCGCTACTTCGCCCCGCGGGTGCTGGGCGGCCCCATGCCCGAGCTGATCGAGAACAAGTTGCGGGTGGTCGCGGCGGCGGCCTCCCGGGCCCGGCTGTCCACCGACCGGGCCAGCCTCCGCGACCTGGCCAGCGAGATCGAGTGGGCCAAGACCACGCTGGCCACTCCGGAGGACTACCCCGCCCGGGCGGCGGCGGCCGGCCGCGAGGCGCCGTTCGAGGCAGCCGCAGTGGCCGAGGTCTACCGCAGCTACGAGGCGGCCAAGCAGCGCGACGGTTCCCTGGACTTCGAGGACCTGCTGCTGGTCACCGCCTACGCCCTGGAGGAGCACCGGGACGTCGCCCGGGAGGTGCGCGGTCAGTACCGGTACTTCGTCGTCGACGAGTACCAGGACGTCAACCCGCTGCAGCAGCGGCTGCTGGACGCCTGGCTCGGCGGCCGGGCCGAGGTGTGCGTGGTCGGTGACCCGAACCAGACCATCTACTCCTTCACCGGTGCCGACCCCGACTACCTGCTGGGCTTCGCCGACCGCTATCCCGACGCCGAGGTGGTCAAGCTCGAGCGTGACTACCGCTCCACCCCGCAGGTGGTCGGGCTGGCGAACAAGCTCATCGGCCAGGCCCCGCCGCGCAAGGGCCTGCCCGGACTGCGGCTGCTGGGCCAGCGGCGGGACGGCGTCGAGCCCCGGTTCGTCGAGCATCCCGACGAGCCGGCCGAGGCCGCCGCGGTGGCCAAGGCGTGCCGAGAGCTGGTGGACGGCGGGCTGCCGGCCAGTGAGATCGCCGTGCTGTTCCGGATCAACGCCCAGTCCCAGGTGTACGAGTCCGCACTCACCGACGTCGGCGTGCCCTACGTGCTCAAGGGCGGCGAGCGCTTCTTCGAGCGACCCGAGGTACGCGAGGCGGTGCTGCTGCTGCGCGGCGCGGCCGCCGGTGGCAGCGACCCGGGGGCGCTGGTGCCGACGGTGCGGGACGTGCTCGCCTCCACCGGCTGGGTGGAGCACCGGCCGCCGGCCGGCGGGGCGGCACGGGACCGCTGGCAGTCGCTCGCCGCGCTGGTCGACCTGGCGGTGGACCTGGTCGCCGAGGAGCCGACGCTGGACCTGACCGGCTTCGTCGCCCACCTCGCGGAGCGGGCCAGTGCCCAGCACGCCCCGACGGTGCAGGGGGTCACGCTGGCCTCGATGCACGCGGCCAAGGGCCTGGAGTGGGACGCGGTGTTCGTCGTCGGGCTGGTCGACGGGGTGGTGCCGATCGCCCAGTCGCAGAGCCGGCCAGACGCGGTGGAGGAGGAGCGCCGGCTGCTGTACGTGGCGGTCACCCGGGCACGGGAGCAGCTCACCCTGTCCTGGTCGCTGGCGCGCAACCCCGGCGGACGGCGGTCGCGCCCGCGCAGCCGGTTCCTCGACGGGCTCGCCCCCGATGGAGCGCCGTTGGCCCGCCGGCCGGCCAAGCGCCCCAAGGTCGTCCTGGAGGGCGAGGCGGGGGAGCGGTTCGAGCGGCTGCGCGCCTGGCGCAGCAGCACGGCCACCGCCGCGTCGGTGCCGGCCTACGTGGTCTTCACCGACGCCACGCTGCAGGCGATCGCCGAGGCACGGCCGGCGTCGCTGCGCGAGCTGTCCGGACTGCCGGGGATCGGTGCCCGCAAGCTCGAGCTCTACGGCGAGGACGTGCTCGCCACCCTCGCGGAGTGACCGCCGGCTGACCGCCGCGACGGGCCCCGCCGGGGGCCGGTGGAGGAGGCGGACGACCCGATCCCGGGACCTCGCGTCAATTGCGTTGACCCGGTTCGGCGACCTCGCCTAACCTCCTGTCCGCACCACCTGGGAGTGACCGGGAGCACCATCGAGCGGCACCGCACGACCACCACGACAGCAGGAGGCCCGGCCGGGAGGCCGAGCTCCGACTCCGGGAGGAGGGGATCCGAGTGAGCAGCATCGACATCACCATGACCGGCGCGGCGGGCGCGGCCCCGACGCCGGTTGTCCTCGCGCGTCCGTCCCTGGGCGGCGTCTGCGGCGGGGTCTCCCGCGGCCCGGTCGTCCCGATGGAGCGGTTCGCCGCCCAGCAGGACGGGGCCGGTCTGCCCACGACCGAGCACCTTCGTCCCTGGGCCCGGTCCGGCGCCGGCATCGCCGTCGACCCGAAGCGCAGCGCCGTCGCCGTCCTCGGCGCCCACGCGCCGATCGCACAGCGCACCACCAGCAGCACCCCGGGTGCCCTGCCCCCGAGAGACCCAGTGAGCTAGCAGCTCGGCTGGTCCTCCTCGAGGCCGCGGAACCCGGACACCGGGATCCGCGGCCTTCGTCTTTTCCTCGTCCGCCGCGGACCCACCCCGATCTCCGGTCAGCGGGGCCCCGTCGACCGGTCGCACACCGAGGAAGAAGAGGAGGAGCGGCCGTGCAGCACACGCTCGAGCGACCGACGTCCCAGCGCCGTCCCGAACTCGACCGCAGGCACGCGTCCATGGGTGAACTCCAGCCGGCACCGGCTCGGCGGGCGCTGCCCTGCCGGGTCCAGGACCCGGATCTGTGGTTCGCCGAGAGTCCCGCCCAGCTGGAGCACGCCAAGACGCTGTGCGTCGAGTGCCCGGTCCGGAGCGCCTGCCTGGCCGGCGCGCTGGACCGGGCCGAGCCCTGGGGCGTCTGGGGCGGGGAGATCTTCGACCGCGGCGTGGTGATCGCCCGCAAGCGGCCGCGGGGTCGCCCGCGCAAGGTTCCCGCCGGGGCAGTGGCGTGACCGCCCGGACGGGCGCCACCCCGCCCGGCGGGAGCACGACACCACACCGGCGCCCTCGGACGGCGCCCCGTACGGAGGAGGAGAGATGGACCCGATCGAGCACGACCTGGCCCGCGACCGGATGCGGGAACTGCAGGCCCAGGCGGCCACCGCCGCGCGGGCCCGGCGGCTGATCGTCGCGCGTCGCTGGGCCCGCCGGGCCGAGCGCGCCTCGCGG
>JAOPUQ010000272.1 GCA_025963425.1 Modestobacter sp.
CCCCCGGTTCACCGGCCGGGCCGTGCTGCTGGGGGCGCTGGTGCTGCTGCTCGCGCTCACCCTGGCCGGCCCGGTCCGGCAGTACGTCGCCGGGCGCCAGGAGCTCGCCCAGCTCGCGGCAGAGCACGACGCGCTCACCGAGCGGGCCGCCGACCTGCGGGCCCAGCTGGACCGGCAGGCCGACCCGGCCTACGTCGCGCAGCAGGCCCGCGAACGGCTCACCTACGTGCTGCCCGGCGACCGGCTGGTGGTCGTCGGTGATGCCGGGGACGCCGGCGACCCGGGCGAGGCGCCCGGGGACGCCGACCAGGGGGCGGCCGGGCAGGCCGGCAGCGGAGCCGCCGTGCCCTGGTACACCGGGCTGCTGGGCTCGGTTGCCGCCGCCGACGGGGACCCCCCGGCGACGCCGGCCGATCCGGCGTCCGGAGACTCGACCGGGTGACCCACCCCGGTACCCGGCCGTCGCAGCCGGCCCCCGTCTCCCCGGACGAGCGCGCCGTCATCGCCCGCCAGCTGGGCCGCCCACCCCGCGCGCTGGTCGGCGTCGCCCACCGCTGCCCCTGCGGCCAGCCCGACGTCGTGGAGACCTCGCCTCGGCTGGAGGACGGCACGCCGTTCCCCACGCTGTACTACCTGACCTGCCCGCGGGCCACCGCCGCGGCCAGCCGGCTGGAGTCGGCCGGCCGGATGCGCGCGTGGCAGGACGAGCTGGCCACCGACGCGGAGCTCGCGGCGGCGTACCGCGCCGCGCACGAGGCCTACCTGGCCACCCGGGACGCCCGCGACGTGCTGCCCACCCGGGCCACCGCGGGCGGGATGCCCGACCGGGTCAAGTGCCTGCACGCCCTCGCCGGTCACGCACTGGCCGCGGGCCCCGGGGTCAACCCGATCGGCGATCGGGCCGTCGCCGAGATGGGGGAGTGGTGGGCGGCCGGGCCGTGCGCGGCGCCGTCGGCCGACGACCCGGCCGACGTCCAGGCTGCCGTCGACGGGGGGCGGGCGTGACCGAGCTCGCGAGGTCGTGCAGGGACACAGCCCCCGGAGGCAGCGTGACCCGGGTCGCCGCGATCGACTGCGGCACCAACTCCATCCGGCTGCTCGTCGCCGACGTCCCGGCCGACGGCGCGCACACCGACCTGCTGCGGCGGATGGAGGTCGTCCGGCTGGGCGAGGGCGTCGACGCCACCGGCCGGCTCGCCCCGCAGGCGATCGAGCGGACCCGCCGGGTGCTCGCCGAGTACGCCGCCCAGGCCCGAGAGCTCGGCGCGGAGCGGATCCGGATGGTGGCCACCAGCGCCAGCCGGGACGCGGAGAACCGGCACGAGTTCGAGGCGATGGTCACCGCCACGCTGGGCCAGCTCCCCGACGTGGCCACCGGGGTGGAGGAGGCCGGGCTGTCCTACCTGGGCGCCACCGCCTCGCTGGCCGCCGCCGCCCGGGCCCACGGCACCGCCGAGCCGCAGCCGCCCTACCTCGTCGTCGACATCGGCGGCGGCTCCACCGAGTTCGTGCTCGGCGACGCCGGCGGTGTGCGGGCGGCGCGCTCGGTCGACGTCGGCTGCGTGCGGCTCACCGAGCGGCACCTGCACAGCGACCCGCCGCCGCCGGACGAGGTGCAGGCCGCCGAGGCCGACATCCGCGCAGCCCTGGCGCAGGTCGCGGCCGACATGCCGGTGGCCGAGGCGCGCACGCTGGTCGGCCTGGCCGGGTCGGTCACCACGGTGGCCGCCCTCGCGCTGGGCCTGCCCGCCTACGACGCCGACGCCATCCACGGGTCGCGGATCCCGGTGGGCGCCGTGCGGTCGGTGTCGGCGGGGCTGCTCACCGCGACCCGGGAGCGCCGGGCGGCGCTGCCGGTGATGCACCCCGGCCGGGTGGACGTCATCGGCGCCGGGGCGCTGATCCTCCGGGTCGTCATGGACGCCTTCGACATCGACGAGGTCGTGGTCAGCGAGCACGACATCCTCGCCGGCATCGCGCTGCGGCTGGCCCGCCCCGGGGCATAGGAAGCTTTCCACCCGGTCTCGGCCTCCGATCCGGGTGGAAAGCTTCCTATGCCGGTCGGGTGCCGGGTCAGGCGGCGCTGTCGGCGTTGACGCCGGGCGGCAGCTTCCCGGTCACCGCCTGGTAGGCCGCGGCCGCGCCGCGGGCGGCGACCAGCCGGCCGCCCGCCACGAGGACGCCGGAGACCGCGGCCCAGGCCAGCGCGTCGGGCCAGTTCACGCCGGGGGCGGCCGGGTTCTTCGGCGGCGGGTAGCCGCGGACGGCCTCCCAGCCGGCGTCGGCGGCCTTCTTCACCAGGATGCCGGTGGGTACAGCCATCGCCGGGCCGAGCAGCTTGTACAGCGTCGGCGTCTTCACCTTCTGCTTCTTCGCCACGGCGTGATCATGCCGGGTGCGGGGCGGCGGTCGGCCGCCGCGGGCTGCTGTGGTCTGCTGACCGGCGTGGCACGCGACGCCGACGGCTATCCCGTCACCCGCAGCGCGGCCGGCGTGGCCCGGGGTGCCGCGGCGACCCGGGACCTGACCGTGCTGGACGAGCGGATCTCCGGCTGCCGCGCCTGCCCCCGGCTGGTGCGCTGGCGGGAGGAGGTGGCCGTGGTCAAACGGGCCTCCTTCCGCGACCAGGACTACTGGGGCCGGCCGGTCCCCGGGCTGGGCCCGGCCGACGCCCGGGTGGCGGTGGTGGGCCTGGCCCCGGCCGCGCACGGCGGGAACCGCACCGGCCGGGTGTTCACCGGCGATCGCAGCGGCGACTGGATCTTCGCGGCCCTGTGGCGCGCGGGCCTGGCCAACCAGCCGACCTCGACGCACCTGGGTGACGGGCTGGAGCTCATCGACGTCCGGGTCTGCGCGGCGGTGCGCTGCGCGCCCCCGGCCAACGCCCCGACGCCGGAGGAGCGGGACACCTGCTCGCCGTGGCTGGCCCGGGAGCTGGAGCTGCTGCCCCGGCTGCGGGTGGTCGTCGTCCTCGGTGGCTTCGGCTGGCAGGCGCTGTGGCCCGTGCTCGCCCGTGCCGGTGTTCCGCTGCCGCGGCCCCGGCCGGCGTTCGGGCACGGCGCCGAGGTGACCCTGGCCGGGCCCCGGGGGCCGCTGACCCTGCTGGGCAGCTACCACGTCAGCCAGCAGAACACCTTCACCGGCAAGCTCACCGAGCCGATGCTGGACGCCGTGCTGACCCGGGCCCGGGAGCTGGCCGCCGGTACGGAGTGAGTTCGTCGACCCGTTCGTGAGGGGGTCGCGGGGCCTACGGTGAAGGGCATGGCCCAACGTCCGGTGATCCTGATCGTGGGTGGCGGCTACGTCGGTCTCTACACCGCGTTGCGGCTGCAGAAGAAACTCAGCCGCGGCCGCGCCGAGATCATCGTGGTCGATCCGCAGCCGCACATGACCTACCAGCCGTTCCTGCCCGAGGCAGCGGCCGGTTCGGTCGAGCCGCGGCACGTCGTCGTCCCGCTGCGCCGCACGCTGGACCGCTGCCGAGTGGTCACCGGTGCGGTCACCGGGCTCAGCCACGCCGACCGCACCGCGACGGTCGCCCCGATCGAGGGAGAGTCCTTCGACCTGCGCTACGACGTCCTGGTGATGGCCGCCGGGTCGATCGCCCGCACACTGCCCATCCCGGGCCTGCCCGAGCACGGCATCGGCTTCAAGAACGTCGGCGAGGCCATCTACCTGCGCAACCACGTGCTGGCCCGGCTGGACGCCGCGGCCTCCACCGACGACCCCGACATCCGCCGCAAGGCGCTGACGTTCACCTTCGTCGGCGGCGGCTACGCCGGTATCGAGGCCTTCGCCGAGCTCGAGGACATGGCGCGCTACGCCGTCGAGCACTACTACCCGCGACTGTCCCCGGCCGACATGCGGTGGGTGCTGGTCGAGGCGACCGGCCGGATCCTGCCCGAGGTCGACCTGGACATGGCCGCCTGGACGGTGGAGCAGCTGACCGCGCGGGGCATGGAGCTCAAGCTCAACACCCGGCTGGAGTCGATCTCCGACGACGGCGTGGTCACCACCGGGGACGGTGACTCCTTCGCCAGCGAGACCCTGGTGTGGACCGCCGGCACCAAGCCCCACCCGCTGCTGACCACCACCGACCTGCCGCTGGACGGCCGCGGCCGGGTGGTGTGCGAGGCGACGCTGCAGGTGAAGGGGCTGCCCGACGCGTGGGCGGCCGGTGACCTGGCCGCCGTCCCGGACCTGACCAAGGACGACCCGGAGGCGACCACCGCGCCCAACGCGCAGCACGCCGTCCGGCAGGCCAGGCGGCTGGGCGACAACATCCTGGCCGTCCTGGACGGGCAGGAGCCGACGCCCTACCGGCATGCCTACGCCGGGTCGGTGGCCAGCCTCGGCCTGCACAAGGGCGTGGCCCAGGTCTACGGGGTGAAGCTCAAGGGCTGGCCGGCCTGGATGATGCACCGGGTCTACCACGTCAGCCGGGTGCCCACCGTCAACCGCAAGGCCCGGGTGATCGCCGACTGGCTGCTGTCCTCGGTCTTCCGCCGTGAGGTCATCTCGCTGGGCCAGCTGCAGGACCCGCGCCGGGAGTTCGTCGCCGCCGCCAACACTGCCCGGGCCGGGCAGCTGCCGCCGCCGCAGGCCCCCGACCGCGAGCAGTCCCGGACGCCGGGGGCCCAGGCCGGCTGACCGGCGGGCGTTAGGGTGCGGCCCGGTCCGCTTCCCAGACCGCCCCCGTAGCCCAATCGGCAGAGGCAGGCCCCTTAAAAGGGTCCCAGTGTCGGTTCGAACCCGACCGGGGGCACCGCGCGCCGGAGGATGCGCCCACCCGTCCGGGCGACGGCGGGGCGCTCAGGAACGCGCAGGGCACCTGCGACGTTGGACCGGACAACGTGGGGTGGTCCAAGCTGTGCCCCACGGTCCGACCAGTCACCTCGAGGAGATGACGATGCCCAGCAGCAACCCGGCCTTCAGCCGGGGGTTCCCTGCGGCCGGCAACGGCCAGTACGCGAGCTGGGGCGCAGGCCCGCAGCAGACGTACGGCGGGGCGCCCTCCCAGTACGACCCGTACGCCGCTCCCTCGCCGTACGCGGCGAAGAGCACCACCTACCTGACGATGGACGACGTCGTCACCAAGACCGGCCTCACCTTCCTGGTGACCGTCCTGGCCGCCGCGGCGACCTGGACCCTGGTGCCGGACTCGATGGCCGTCGGCCTGCTGATCCCGGCGCTGATAGTCGGTCTCGTGCTCGGCCTGGTGATCTCGTTCAAGCAGATCGCCAACCCGGCCGCCACGCTGGCCTACGCGGCCGTCGAGGGTGTCCTCGTCGGGGCGATCAGCGAGTTCTACGCCGCGAACTTCGGCGGCAACATCGTCACGCAGGCGGTGATCGGCACCTTCGGTGTCTTCTTCGGCATGCTGGTGGTCTACAAGACCGGTGCCATCCGGGTCACCCCGAAGCTGACCCGCTGGGTCGTCGGCGCGCTCTTCGGTGTGCTGGCCCTGGTGCTGGTCAACCTGGTCGCCAGCTTCTTCACCCCCGGCGGCCTGGGCCTGCGTGACGGCGGCCCGCTGGCCATCGTCTTCAGCCTGGTCGTGATCGGTGTGGCCGCGTTCTCGCTGCTGCTCGACTTCGACATGGCCGACGAGGCCATCCGCCGCGGCGCCCCGGCGAAGTTCGCCTGGTACATCGCCTTCGGCCTGCTCGTCACGGTCATCTGGCTGTACCTGGAGATCCTGCGGCTGCTGAGCTACTTCCGCGACTGATCCCACACCCGCTCCACACGACCGTGGCCCGGTCCCCGCGAGGGGGCCGGGCCACGGTCGTTCGTGCAGGTGGGCTCTTGGCCAGCCCGGACGATCACGGCGCCGTGACCACCCCGGGAGGGATCCCGGGGGTCACGGCGCCATGATCGCCGCAGCGCAGGTCAGGAGAGGCGCTCGATGACCATCGCCATGCCCTGGCCGCCACCGACGCACATGGTCTCCAGGCCGAACTGCCCGTCGCGGGCGCGCAGGCCGTTGAGCAGGGTGCCGGTGATCCGGGCACCGGTCATGCCGAAGGGGTGGCCGACGGCGATGGCGCCACCGTGGACGTTCAGCTTGTCGATGTCGATGCCCAGGTCCTTGTAGCTGGGGATGACCTGCGCGGCGAACGCCTCGTTGATCTCCACCAGGTCCATGTCCGAGATCGACATGCCCGCGCGGGCGAGCGCCTGCTGGGACGCCGCGACCGGGCCGTAGCCCATGATCTCCGGCGAGAGGCCGGTGACGCCGGTGGAGACCACCCGGGCCAGCGGGGTGATGCCCAGCTCCCTGGCCTTGGTGTCGCTCATGATGACCAGCGCCGCGGCGCCGTCGTTGAGCGGGCAGGCGTTGCCGGCGGTGACCCGGCCGTCGGGGCGGAACACCGGCTTGAGCCCGGACAGGCCCTCGACCGTCGTCCCGGCGCGAGGGCCGTCGTCCTTGCTCACCACGGTGCCGTCGGGGGTGGTGACCGGGGTGATCTCCCGCTCCCAGAAGCCGTTGGCGATGGCCTGCTCGGCCAGGTTCTGGCTGCGGGCGGCGAACTCGTCCATCTCCTGGCGGGAGACGTCCTTGATCAGGGCGAGGTTCTCGGCGGTCTGTCCCATGGCGATGTAGGCGTCGGGGAGGTCGCCGTCCTCACGCGGGTCGCGCCAGGTCTCCGCGCCGCTCTCGGCGGTCTTGGCCACCCGGGCCTCGGCGTCGGCGAAGCGCGGGTTGTGGGTGTCGGGCAGTGCGTCGGAGTTGCCCTTGGCGAAGCGGGACACCATCTCCACCCCGGCGGAGATGAACACGTCACCCTCGCCGGCCTTGATCGCGTGCAGCGCCATCCGCGTGGTCTGCAGCGAGGAGGAGCAGTACCGGGTGATGGTCGTGCCCGGCAGGTGGTCCATGCCGAGCAGCACCGCGACGAGGCGGCCCATGTTGAACCCCTGCTCGCCGCCGGGCAGGCCGCAGCCGAGCATGAGGTCGTCGATGTCGGTCGGGTCCAGCTGCGGCACCTGGTCCAGGGCGGCACGGACGATGGTGGCGGCGAGGTCGTCGGGCCGCAGGTCCTTCAGCGAGCCCTTGAAGGCCCGGCCGATCGGGGAGCGGGCGGTGGCGACGATGACGGCTTCGGGCAAGGGTCCTCCACGATGAGGCGCGCCACCTCGGGCGGCGGCGGACGTCGGATCCACCCGAACCTACCCCCCAGTAGCAGAGCCCTCTCGGCTCACCCGCGGACGGCGGGCTCCACGGCGTCCTGGACCTGGTCCGGCGCGGAGATCTCCGGTGGACGGCGCCGGCGCAGCCGCGCCCACGGCCCGCGGGGGCCGCTCTCCTGGCCGCGCACCTCGGTGGCCTGGACCTCGGTCCCGGTGCGGCCGGCGGCCTTCGCGGCGGCCTTGGCCACCGGGCGGACGGTGTCCCGGCGCATCCGCAGACCCCGGTCGGCGGCCGCGGGCCAGACGCCCAGGGAGTCGGCGACCGAGGGCAGCAGGACCGCCGCCGCCGCGGCGTAACCGGCGGCCGAGGGGTGGAACTCGTCGCTGCTGAACATCGTGTGGTCGCTGGCGAAGGTGGGGCCGAGCACCGAGCCCAGGGAGACCGTGCGGCCGCCCTCGGCCACGACGGCGATGGTCTGGGCGGCGGCCAGCTGCCGGCTCCACCGCCGGGCGAGCAGCCGCAGCGGCTGGCGGATCGGCCGGATGGTGCCCAGGTCCGGGCAGGTGCCCACGACGACCTGGCAGCCGCTGTCGACCAGCCGGCGGACCGCCTCGGCCAGGTGCCGGACGGAGGTCGCGGGCCGGGCGCGGCTGGTGACGTCGTTGGCCCCGATCATGATCACCGCGACGTCCGGGTGCTCGGCCAGCGCCAGCTCGACCTGGGCGTCCAGCCGGCTGGAGACCGCACCGGACACCGCGACGCGCACCAGCCGGACCGGGCGCTCGGCGAGCTCGGCGAGCGCACCGGCGACGAGGACGCCGGGGGTCTGGTCGGCCTTCTCGACGCCGAGCCCGACCGCGCTGGAGTCGCCCAGGACCGCGAGCACCAGGGGCTTGCCCCGGCTGCTGCCGTAGCGCCCGTTGCCGGTGGGTGGGTCGGCCTGGGACACCCGGGCCTCGACCCGGCGCCGCGCCGAGCGGGCCTCCTCGCGCAGGACGGTCACCAGTGCCGCGCCGGCGATGCCCAGGCCTCCACCGCCGTACATGGCCCCGGTGGCCAGTCGCCGCGCTCTGCTCGCCCGTGTCACCCCGTCCGCCCTTCCGTCCGGCGCCCACCCGCGAGCTGCGGGGGAGGGCCTGCCTGCAGGCTAGCCACCCCCTACCGTGGGGCTGTGGCTGCCCGGACCGACCTCACCCCCACGGACGACCCGTCCCGCCAGCAGCAGATCGTCGACGTCCTCGTCGACGCCTTCGCGCCCCTGATGGCGGCCGACGCCGACGCCTTCCGCACCAAGTTCCGGAAGATGGCCGCCGATCCCTTCGCCTTCTACCGCGGTTCCGCCTGCCTGTTCTACGCCGACATGGCAGACACCGAGGACCGCTGGTGTGACGAGCGGACGTCGCGGGTGTGGATCCAGGGTGACCTGCACGCGGAGAACTTCGGCACCTCGATGGACGGTGACGGCCGGATCGTCTTCGGCGTGAACGACTTCGACGAGGCCTACCTCGGGCACGTCAGCTGGGACCTGCGCCGCTTCGCCGCCAGCTTCGCCCTGCTGGCCTGGCGCAAGGCGCTCGGCGACGACGTGATCGACGAGGTGCTGCGCTGCTACCTCGGGTCCTACCTGGACCAGGTGACGGCGTTCACGCGCTCGGACGAGGACCGCACCTTCGCCCTGGTCCGGGAGAACACCGTGGGGGCGGTGCACGACGTCGTCCTGGCCACGACCGCCCGCACCCGGCTGGGCCTGCTGGACCGGATGACCGTCGTCGAGGGCTACGCCCGGCGGTTCGCCGACCGGCCCCGCAACCGGCGGCTCGACGACGACGAGCGGGACCGGGTGCTGGCCGCGGTGGACCGCTACCGGGAGACGCTGCCGGCCGGCAACCGACGGCGGGAGGTCGCCTTCGACGTCAAGGACGTCATCGGCACCGGCGGGTTCGGCATCGGCAGCGCCGGGCTGCCCGCCTACAACGTGCTGCTGGAGGGCTACGACCAGGCGCTGGAGAACGATGTCGTGCTCTCCCTCAAGCAGGGCAACGTGCCCGCGCCGAGCCGGGTGGTCACCGACCCGGCGATCCGGGCGCACTTCGAGCACGAGGGCCACCGGACGGCGATCAGCCAGCGCGCCCTGCAGTCGCACGCCTCACCGTTCATCGGGCACACCGAGATCGGGGGTGTGGGCTTCGTCGTCGCCGAGCTGTCGCCGTACGAGCTGGACCTGGACTGGGAGGACCTCACCGAGCCGGAGGAGATCCTGCCGGTGGTCGCCCAGCTGGGCCGGGCCACCGCCAAGACGCACTGCGTGGGCGACCTGGACAGCGAGCACAGCCTGGTGCCGTTCCAGACCGAGGAGGCCATCACGACGATGGTCGGGAGCAGGCGCGAGGAGTTCATCGCCGACCTGATCGGGTTCGCGCACTCCTACGCGGAGCGGACCCGCGTCGACCACCGGCTGTTCGTCAACGCCTTCCGGGCCGGGCAGATCCCCGGGATCAGCTCCAGCGGGGCGCATCCACTCACCTGATCGGCAGCTCGATCAGCATGCCGCGGTGCGGCCCCACCGGGGGCAGGTCGTACGCCTCGGTGACGGTGGCGAAGCCGATCCGCTCGTAGAAGCCCACGGCGGCGGCGCGGGCGTCGCACCACACCAGGTCACCACCGAGCGCGACCACCCGGCTCAGCCCCTCGGCGACCAGCGCCCGGCCGGCGCCCAGCCCGCGCACCCGGGGGTCGGTGGCCATCCCACGTAGCTGCCAGGCGGCCTCCGCCTCCCGCCAGGGGCAGTCGCGCGGGTGGAAGCGGACGACGCCCACGACCTCACCGTCGCTGGTGCGCGCGGCCAGGTGGAGGGTGTACGGGGCGTCGTCGCCGGTGATCTCGACCGGACGCCCCTGGCGCAGCACCCGAGCACGCAGCGGGTAGGTCGCCGCTGCGTCGACCTGCTCGATGGTGACCGTCCCGGGCTGCGCCTCCGTGCTCACCGCACCAGTCTCCCCGACCGCTCTCAGCGCCCCCGCCGCCCCTTCCGCACCCGCAGGTAGTCCGCGACGACGTACTCGCCCAGCCGGTCGCTGTCCGGGGTGAACACCCGGCCGCCGGCCCGCGCGGTGATCTCGTGCACGAAGTCGATCAGCCCCGGCTCGGGGTCCAGGGCGAACACGTTGAGCGTTGCGCCGGACCGGGCCACCCGCTCCACCTCGGCGACGGTCCTCGCGATCGTCTCGGGCATCGGTGGCCAGCAGAAGTACGGCGTCCCGTCGTCCTCCAGGTGGGCCGTCGGCTCGCCGTCGGTCACCACCAGCACGATGGGCTCGGCGTCGTGGTGCCGGGCCAGGAACCGGCGCGCCAGCATCAGCCCGTGCTGCAGGTTGGTGCCCTGGAGCGTGTCCACCGACAACTCGGCCAGGGTCTCCGGCCGGAGCACCTGGGCGGTGGAGGAGAAGCCGATGATCTCGATGGCGTCCTGCGGGTATCGGGTGGTGACCAGCGAGTGCAGCGCCATGGCGGTGGACTTGGCCGCGCCCCAGGTGCCGCGCAGCGCCATGGAGTAGGAGAGGTCGACGAGCAGCGCGACCGCGGCGCCGGTCCGCCGCTCGGTCTCGACCACCTCGAAGTCCTCGACGCCGATCTTCACCCGCCGCTGGCCCTCTTCGCGCGGCTCACCGGCATGGCGCAGGACGGCGTTGCGCACCGTGCGGACGACGTCCAGCGGCTGCTCGTCACCGAACCGCCACTCCCGCGACGCGCCGGTGAGCTCGCCGGCGGCACCGGCGTCGGCGACATCGTGCTCGCCCCGGCCGGTGGCCGACAGGTGGGCGAACACCCGGCGCAGCGCGGTGGCGCCGAGCCGGCGGACGGCCTTGGGGGAGAGCTCGAGCTTGCCCTCGGAGCGGTTCAGGTAGCCCTGCCGCTCGAGCTCCCGCTCCAGCCGGCGCAGCGCGGCCAGGTCGTCGACCGCCGGCCGGCCGAGGGCCTGCTCCAGCAGCTCCTCGTCGATGTCGGCCAGCGAGGCGCCGGCGTAGCCCTGGGAGAGCTGGGAGGACAGCGCCTCCAGGTCGGCGAGCTCGGCGACGGCGGTGGTGGCGTCGCCCATCCCCAGCCCCTGCTCGCCGTCGGGCACCGAACCCCGCTGCCCCCAGGGCAGGTCCGGCCGGGCCTGGCGCAGCGCGTCGTTGAGGTGCGCCATCTCGCTCTGCAGGCCCAGGTCGTCCATCGCCTGGGACATCAGGTCCTGCAGCTCGGCCCGCTGGTCGGGCGACAGCCCGGCCATCATCCGTTCCTGGGCGGCCGCGCGGCGGGCCAGCGAGTCGATCAGCTCGTCCACCGACTGCGGGTCGTCGGGGAAGAACTGACCGTGCTTGCTCATGAAGTCGGCGAACTGCTGCTCGGTGTCCTCGCCGCGGTTGTGCGCGTCGACCAGGGCGGACAGGTCGGCGACCATGTCCTTGACCGCCTGCATCCCGGCGCTGTCGCCGTCCTGCATTGCCTGCAGGGCCTGCTTCATGCCCTGGAACGAGCTGTCGAGGACCTCCCGGCGGAGCAGGTCCTCGATCTCGGAGTACGCCTGGGCCGCCTCGGGGGACCGCCAGGCGTGGTCCTTGAGCGCGCGGACAGCGCTGGCGGTGTCCTCGGGCAGTGCGTCGAGCTCGGACTCCGCGAGCCGGGCCGCGTCGTCGGGGTCGGGGAACAGCTCCCGGCGCTCGGCGGCCAGCGCCCGGTCCAGCAGCTCGCGGACCTGCTCCAGCGTGCCGTCCATCCGCCCGGCCTGCCGGGCCTGGCGCAGCCGGTCCCGCACCGAGCGGCGCAGCTGGTCCAGCCCCGCCCGCCCGTCGGCGCCGCGGCGCAGCAGGTCCCGCAGCGCCTCGCGGACGCCGTTGCCGGCCAGCACCGAGTCGCCGAGCTCGTCGACGGCCGCGGCCACGTCGTAGGGCGGGGCCAACGGGTCGGGACCGCCGTGCCACCGCCCGTACCGGTAGCCCTTGCCGGGACGCCCGCGCACCATGTCAGGCCCCGTACACGGTGCGGGAGCCGTCGGTGTCCTTGGCCAGCCGCCGGGTCAGGTAGAGCCCCTCCAGGGCGAACTCGACCGCGGCAGCCGCCTGCTCGGCGGACTGCTCGCCCTCCGGCACCCCGACCCGGCCGAGCAGCTCGGCGAGCCGGGGGATGGTGCCCAGCTGGCCCAGCAGCGCGGCGGCCGGCACCATGTCACCGGATTCCACGACGTCCCCGCCGGTGAAGTGCTCCTGCAGGCCGGTCAGGTCCAGCCCGCCGCAGCGGGTCCGGAACGTCTGGGCGGTGGCCTGCCGCAGCAGGTGCTCGAGCACCTCGACCTCCCGCTCGTCGTCCGGATCGGACCCGGCGTCGGCGAACTCGACCTTGCCCCGGCTGGCCGGGATGATGCTCGGCAGGTCGACCACCCGGGCGACCGGCCGGGGCTCCCCGGCCACCGCGGCGCGGCGGACGGCGGAGGCCGCGATGGTCTCCAGCCCGGCGATGGCGAACCGGGCGCTGACCCCGGAGCGCTGGTCGACGTGGCTGGACTCGCGGACCAGCCGGGTGAAGCGGGCGACGATCTCGACCAGGTGCTCGGGGACGGTGGGGGTGTCCAGGCCGCCGCCGGCCGTGTCGTGCCCGCCCGCCGTCACCAACCAGGAGGTCCGCGCCTCCTGGTGCAGCAGCCGGATCTCGTCGGCCAGCTCGATCGGGTAGTGCGTGCGCACCTCGGCGCCGAAGCGGTCCTTGAGCGGGGTGATGATCCGCCCGCGGTTGGTGTAGTCCTCGGGGTTGGCGCTGACCACCAGCAGCAGGTCCAGCGGCAGCCGCACCCGGTAGCCGCGGATCTGGATGTCGCGCTCCTCGAGCACGTTCAGCAGCGCCACCTGGATCCGCTCGGCGAGGTCCGGCAGCTCGTTGATGCTGAAGATGCCGCGGTTGGTGCGCGGCACCAGCCCGTAGTGGACGGTCTC
Source organism: Modestobacter sp. (assembly GCA_025963425.1). Lineage (GTDB taxonomy): Bacteria > Actinomycetota > Actinomycetes > Mycobacteriales > Geodermatophilaceae > Modestobacter. The sequence goes on from JAOPUQ010000272.1 coordinate 13,102, forward strand.
CGGGTCGCCCAGCGTGCGGCCCTCGGCGACCTTGATCGGGTCGACGTCGCCGATCAGGTCGCCCACCGAGGTGTCCGGGGTGGCCAGCTTCTCGCCGAAGCGGTCGCTGCGGTGCAGCCAGCCGACCGGGGTGTCGTCGCCGTGGGCGGCGATCTGCCGGTGCGCCCAGACGCTGATCGGGGCCAGCGGGTGCTCGTTGAGCTCGCTGCCGACCAGCACCGGCGTCCACTCGTCGAGCAGGCCGACCAGGGTGCGGATCAGCCGGGTCTTGCCCTGGCCGCGCTCACCGAGCAGGACCAGGTCGTGGC
>JAOPUQ010000180.1 GCA_025963425.1 Modestobacter sp.
GCCGCCCTCGGAGTGGTCGATCCGGGCACCGGCGGCGCGCACCGCGGCGGCCAGTCGGTCCCGGCGCAACCGGTAGCGCTCCCGCTGGGCGGTGACGTGCTCGTCGTCGGCCAGCGCCGCGGCCATCGCCGCCTGCACCGGCGTCGGCACCAGCAGGCCCAGGTGGCGGCGCACCTCCCAGACCCGGCGCACCAGGGCCGTGTCACCGGAGAGCATCACGGCGCGGTAACAGGCCGCCGTGGACTGCTTCGACAGCGAGTGGACCGCGAGCAGGCCGGTGTGGTCCGGGCCGGCGATGTCCGGGTGCAGCACCGAGCGCGGGACGACGTCCCAGCCCAGCTCGATGTAGCACTCGTCGGCCACGACCGGCACGCCGTGCTCCCGCCCCCAGGTGACCCAGGCGCGCAGCTCGTCGTCGGTGAGCACCCGACCGTTCGGGTTGCCCGGCGAGTTGAGCCAGACCAGGGCGGCCTCGCCGGGATCGGCGGGCGGCGTGTCGGTGCGCAGCACCTGCAGCCCGGCGACGACCGCGCCGACCTCGTAGGTCGGGTAGGCGACCTCCGGGATGAGCACCGTGCCCGAGCCGAGCAGCCCCAGCAGCGTGGGCAGCAGCGCCACCAGCTCCTTGGAGCCGACGGTCGGGATCACCGACGGGTCGGCGCCCAGCGGATCGGCCAGCTGGACACCGAGCCGCCGCGACAGCCAGCCCGCGGCGGAGCGGCGGACGTCGGCGGTGCCCAGCGCCGTCGGGTAGCCGGGGGCGTTCCCCGCTGCGGCCAGCGCTTCACCGAGCACCGATGGGGTGGCGTCGACCGGGGTGCCGATGGACAGGTCGACGACCCCGCCCGGATGTTCCGCCGCGCGGGCACGCGCCGGGCCGAGCGAGTCCCAGGGGAAGTCCGGCAGCTGCCGGGACGTCACTCCCCCTGCGGGGGGAGCGCGGCGACCAGCGGGTGGTCCTTGGCGATCTTGCCGGTCTTGGCGGCACCGCCGGGGCTACCCAGGTCGGAGAAGAACTCCACGTTGGCGTTGTAGACGTCCTTCCACTTGTCCGGGACATCGTCCTCGTAGTAGATGGCCTCCACCGGGCAGACCGGCTCGCAGGCACCACAGTCGACGCACTCGTCGGGGTGGATGTAGAGCATCCGCTCGCCCTCGTAGATGCAGTCCACCGGACACTCGTCGATGCACGCCTTGTCGAGGACGTCGACACAAGCCTGGGTGATGACGTAGGTCACGGGTTCCTCCGAGGACGCACGGGCGGTGACTCCTGGACACGTCCAGGGCCGGGTTCGATCTTCCCCAGTATCCCTTGCCCCTCCTGCCCCGGCGAAACGGGTCGGTCGGGCGGGCAGACGCCCCGTCCGGTCCGGCCTCCTGGACGGGCGACTCCCTCGATGGAGACGGGTGCCGTCGAGGAAGTCAAGCAACCCACTGTGGCGCCGATCACTGCAAGCATGTCAGAGATGGTGGCGGACCACAGGGTCGCCGTTCGCTCGACGTCGCCGTTCCTGCAGGCCGTCTGCGAGCACGCCCCCTCGGCAGTGCGGGAACAGCGGTTCAAGACCCCCGTGGCGCTGTCGTGGTCGCCCTTCCTGTCGCAGGTGGTCCAGGAGCGCCGCTCGACGGCGGTCGACGACGGCGCCCCAGCTCGCCCTCGCCGCCGCGGAGGCCTGGACCCGACGGTCCGAACGGCGACGGATGGCACAGGCCGGCGTGCTGCTCGGCCTGATCGAGACCGCGACCACGGCCACGTTCCTGGAGCAGCTGCTCGCAGCCGCGTGCGAGCAGCTGGCCGAGTCGGGCGAGGTCGAGCGCGCCTGCGTCTTCCTGTTGGAGGACGGTGCGCTGACTCCGCGGATGGCCTGTTACGCCGACGGCCGGCGCGACCAGGCCAGCTGGACCCCGTTCCGGGCCGCTCCGGTGCCGCTGGAGCTGGCCGAGACCGTCCTCCGCTCCGGGGAACCGCTGGCCGCGGACCGCGACTGGAGCCTGTTGGGAGCACAGCGCCGCCTACCTGCTCGGTGCACGAGCTCAAGCTCGACCGGAGCTTCGTCACCCACCTCACCTCCGACCCGCGGGCGGCGGCGATCGTGCGCAGCACGGTCCAGCTGGGCCAGGAGCTGGGCACGACGATCGTGGCCGAGGGGATCGAGGACGGCGGGACCCTCGCCACCCTCCAGCGGTGGGGCTGCGACGTCGCGCAGGGCTACCACATCGCTGCGCCGATGCCGGCCGGCTCGTTCCTCGGCTGGCTCGGCGCCCACCCGGTGCGCACCCCCGTCGACCCGCTGCCGGCCTGACCTCGGAGGATGTCCCCATGGGGCAGAAGCGGTCACCGCTGGGCGTCGTCGACCTCGAGCTGGTCGCCGCCCGCGGCTGGCCGGGGCTGGAGTCCGGCCGCCTCGGCGACTGGCTGCTGCGTGCCGGCGGCGGCTTCACCGGACGGGCCAACTCGGCGCTGGTCGTCGGCGACCCCGGGACGACGCTGCCCGAGGCCGTGGACGCCGTCGCCCGCTGGTACGACGACCGCGGCCTGCAGCCCTGCGCGCAGCTGCCCGGCCGGCAGTCCCGGGCCGCGGACGAGGCGTTCACCGCGGCCGGCTGGGAACGGGACGCGGACGTCCTGGTGCTCACCGCACCGCTGACCGGTACCGCTGTGCCCGGGGTGCCGGTCGACCTCTCCCCCACTCCGGACGACGCCTGGCTGGCCGGCTACCGCTACCGGGGGGCGGAGCTGCCGGCGGTGGCCCGCGAGGTGCTCACCCGGGCCGAGGACGTCACCTTCGCCTCGGTCCGGCTCACGCCCGCGCCGGCACCGCTCGCCGCGGTCGCCCGGGGCGCGGTCAGCGACGGCTGGCTGGGTGTCACGGCGGTGACCGTCGACGAGCGGCACCGCCGTCGCGGGCTGGCCACGGCGGTGATGTCGGCACTGCAGGGCTGGGCCGCGGGGCGCGGCGCCACCTCGGTCTACCTGCAGGTCCTGGCGGACAACGCGCCCGCGCTGGCGCTGTACCGCCGGGCGGGCTTCATCGAGCACCACCGCTATCACTACCGGCGCCGGCCGGGCTGACCGCCGGCCGGCGGGGCTCGCCCAGCACGCGCCCGACCCCGAAGGCCGCGGAGACCACTCCGAGCAGCAGGAACGCCAGGTTCACGACCTGGGTGGCCCCGTCGCCGCCGGTGATCAGCAGGTCGCCCTCGGGACGGCGCACCGCCCCGCCCACGGCCACCGCCAGCCACACCACCGCCGGCAGCACGGCGACGGCACGGGAGCCGGACAGCCGCCGGGCCGAGGCGGTCAGCAGCAGGTTGCCCACCACCGCGCCCAGCACCGAGACCGGCACCGGGACCCCGCCGACCCGCAGGGGCAGCCAGAGCACCTCGACCACGGCCAGCCAGGCCGACACCAGGACGGCCGCCAGCGACCAGCCCAGCGGCCGCAGGGCGCTCACCCCGTCAGTCCAGCGAAGAGGTCGTCCTCCCAGCCGGCCGGCCCCACGCCGGCCGGGCCCCGCTGCCCACGGACCAGCCGGTAGTACTCGGTGGCGAGGACCTGATGGCCCAGGTTGTTCGACAGCGCGAAGAACGGGCCGTCGACGGTCATCTGCGTGGGGTGCGCCCGCATGGCCGCCTCCTTCGCCGCCGCCTGCCCGGGGCTGTCGACCGCGGCGGTCACCAGGTCGTCGGAGACCGCGAACGGCACCTCGTCGACGTCGCCGAGGCCGGCGAAGGGCGAGGCCTCCCCCAGCGCGGCCATCGCCTCGATGCCCAGGCGCATCACCGAGCGCGGCATGCAGCACCAGTAGACCTTGGCGACGTCCCAGGGAGCGCCGAGGTCGGGGCGGTACCCGGGGTCGGCGGCCAGCTCGACCGCCCGCATCGCCACCCGGTGGGCCTGGATGTGGTCGGGGTGGCCGTAGCCGCCGTTCTCGTCGTAGGTGACGACCACCTGCGGGCGCACCTCACGGACGACGGCCACCGCATGCGCGGCCGCGTCCTCGACGTCGGCGTTCCAGAACGCCCGGGGGTGCCCGTTGGCCGAGGTGCCCATCATCCCGGAGTCCCGGAACCTGCCGGCGCCGCCGAGGAACCGCCAGTCGGTGACGCCGAGGGCTTCCATGGCGGCGGCGAGCTCACCGATCCGGTAGCCGCCGAGCTGGTCGGCCTGGTCAGCGGCCAGCTGCGCGAGCTCGGGCACGAGCACCTCACCCTCCTCGCCCAGGGTGCAGGTGAGCAGGGTGACGTGCGCACCCTCGGCGACGTAACGGGCCATGGTGGCCCCGTTGTTGATCGTCTCGTCGTCGGGATGGGCGTGCACGAAGAGCACGCGGCGGGAGGGAGTCACGCGAGGATTACATCGCGACCCTCCGGGCCGCACCGCGGCCAGGTGCCGTTCCCCGGTCACGTTGAGCCGTGATCACAACACACTCGTGGCCTCGGCGTAGTGACAGGCGTTGAGGTGTCCGGTGCCGCGCTCCTCCAGCGGGGGGTCGACGGTCATGCACAGCTCGCGCTGGCCGTCGGTGAGCACGTTGGCGAACTTCTGGCACCGGGTGCGGAACCGGCAGCCCGAGGGCGGGTTGGCCGGACTGGGCACGTCGCCGGTGATGATGATCCGCTGGCGGGCCCGCTCGCGCCGCGGGTCGGGCAGCGGGATCGCCGACAGCAGCGCCTGCGTGTAGGGGTGCGCCGGGCGGCTGAACAGCTCGTCCCGCTCGGCGATCTCGATGATCCGGCCCAGGTACATGACCGCGACCCGGTCGGAGATGTGCCGGACGACCGAGAGGTCGTGGGCGATGAACAGGTAGGACAGCCCGAACTCGTTCTTGAGGTCGTCGAGCAGGTTGATGACGCCGGCCTGGATGGAGACGTCGAGGGCCGAGACCGGCTCGTCGAGCACCAGCACCTTGGGCTGCAGGGCCAGCGCACGGGCGATGCCGATGCGCTGCCGCTGGCCGCCGGAGAACTCCGCCGGATAGCGGTTGGTGTGCTCGGGGTTCAGCCCGACGGTCTCCACCAGCTGCCGCACCTTGGCCCGCAGCTCGGTGTCGTTCTTGGTCAGGCCGTGGATGATCAGCGGCTCGGCCACGATGTCGAACACCGGCAGCCGCGGGTTCAGCGAGGCGTAGGGGTCCTGGAAGACCAGCTGGATGTCGCGGCGCAGCGGCCTCATCTGCTTGCGGGACAGGCCCACGATCTCGCGGCCCTCGAAGACCACGGAGCCGGCGGTCGCCGGCTGCAGGTTCAGGATGGCCCGACCGGTGGTCGACTTGCCGCAGCCGGACTCACCGACCAGGCCGAGCACCTCGCCGGGGTAGAGGTCCAGGTCCACGCCGTCGACGGCCCGGACGGCGCCGACGGTCCGCTTGACGAGGCCACCGCCCTTGATCGGGAAGTGCTTCTCCAGCCCGCGGACCTTGAGGATCGGCTCGCCGCGCTGGACGGCTCCGCCGCCGGTGCGCTCGGTCGCGGGGGCGCTCATGCCCGGTCTCCGTTCGTGGTTCCCGTGGTGGAGGCGGTGTTCCCGGTGCCGACCACGCTGCCGGTGTCCGGACGTCCCGTGCCGGCCTCGGTCTGGCCGGCCGGCGGAGTGCCGGGGGCGACGGCCTCGCGGGCGCCCTCACCGGTGGCGAGGTCGGCCGGCATGACCTCGGCGGCCAGCACCACGTCCTGCGCGGTCTCGCTGAACACCTCGGCGGCGTGCCCGTGGGCCCGGGCGACCTGGTCGGTGCGGATGCAGGCGGCGTTGTGCGCCGGCCCGACCTGGAAGAGGGGCGGCTCCGCCACGTCGCACTCCGCGATGTGCAGCGGGCAGCGCGGCGCGAAGGGGCAGCCGGGCGGCATGTTGACCACCGAGGGCGGCGAACCGGTGATCGGGGTCAGCCGTTCGCGGCTGGTGGAGTCCACGCGCGGCAGCGAGCCGAGCAGCCCGAGGGTGTAGGGCATCCGCGGCTCGTAGTAGATGTCCTCCACGCTGCCGATCTCGACGGGCCGGCCGGCGTACATGACCAGCACCCGGTCGGCGATGCCGGCCACGACGCCCAGGTCGTGGGTGATCAGCACCATGGCCGCGCCGGTCTCCTGCAGCGCCGTCTGCAGCACCTCGAGGATCTGGGCCTGCACGGTGACGTCCAGCGCCGTCGTCGGCTCGTCGGCGATGATCACCTCGGGCTGGTTGGCCATCGCGATCGCGATGACCACGCGCTGCCGCATACCGCCGGAGAACTCGTGCGGGTAGGAGCGCACCCGCTCCTTGGCGTTCGGGATGCCGACCAGCTCCAGCAGGTCCACGGCACGCGCCTCGGCGGCCTTGGACGACAGCGACCTGTCGTGGGTGCGCAGCGTCTCCTCGATCTGGTAACCGATCTTGTACACCGGGTCGAGCGAGGTCATCGGGTCCTGGAAGATCATCGACACGCCCTTGCCGCGGACCCGCGACATGCTGCGGTCGCTCTGCCCCAGCAGCTCCTGGCCGCGGTACTTGACCGAGCCGGTGACCCGCGCCGACGCGGGTAGCAGGCCCATCACCGCCAGCGACGTCACCGACTTGCCCGAACCGGACTCACCGACGATGCCGAGCACCTCACCGGAGCGCAGCGCGTAGTCGACACCACGGACGGCGTGCACCGAGCCGTCCTCGGTGGGGAACCGGACGTTGAGGTCGCTGACCTGCAGCAGCGGCGCCGAGGGGTCGAAGCCGCCCAGGCTCGTCGTCCGCGAGCCGGCCTGGCTGAGGGTGCCGGTGGAGGTGGCGGTGGACGAAGCGCCGGCGGGCGTCGCGCCGGCCCCGGACATACCGGTGCCCGTGGTCCCGAGGGTGGACATGGAACTCCTGTTCAGCGGTCTGTCAGGCCCGCACGCGGCGGTTGCTCGGGTCGAAGGCATCGCGGATGCCGTCACCGATCAGGTTGATCGACAGCACGATCACCAGCAGCGCGATGCCCGGGAAGTAGAAGAGCCACGGCCGGGTGCTCGCCGCCTGCACGCCGTCGGAGACCAGGCGGCCCAGCGACGTCTGGTTGGCGCCGTTGACACCGAAGCCCAGGTAGGTCAACGCCGCCTCGAGGGTGATGGCGGTGGCCGCGGCCAGCGTCGTCCAGACGATCAGCGAGCCGAGGGTGTTCGGGATCAGGTGCTTGAAGATGATCCGGCTGTTGGAGGCGCCCATCGCGTGGGCGGCCTCGACGTACTCCTTCTCCCGGAGGGAGAGGAACTGGCTGCGCACGATGCGGGCGAGGTCCAACCAGCCGAACAGACCCAGGATGACGCCGACGCCCAGCGGGGTGCGGGAGCCCGGGAAGTTGCTGGCCACGACGATCAGCACGACCAGCAGCGGGACGGTCAGGATCAGGTCGACGAAGCGCATCAGCAGGCTGTCGACCCACTTCCCGAAGTAACCGGCCAGCGCGCCGACCAGCAGACCGAGCGGGAAGGCGATCACGACGAAGAGCAGCACGATGAACAGCGAGCGCTGCACACCGGTCATGATCCCCGCCATCAGGTCGCGGCCGATGGCGTCGCTGCCCATCAGGTAGCCGTCGGTGCCCGGGGGCACCGACTGCGCGTTCCGGTTCAGCTCGTCGTAGGCCTTGCCGGTGATGAACGGACCGAGGAACCCGAAGATCAGCAGCAGCACGAAGATGACCAGCCCGGTCATCCCGACCCCGTTGTGCAGGAACCGCCGGATGATCTGTTGCCGCTGGCTGCGGGCCTTGACGGTGAACTCACGCTCGACCCCGCCGCCGCTCTGCGGGCTGCCCGGAACGGCGGGCAGGACCCCGCCGGCGGTGTCTGTGGCGGCCTGGGTGGTGGCCATGGTGTGCCTTTCTCTCTCGCTCGGGCGGCTCAGGCCAGCCGGATCCGTGGGTCGAGCACCGCGTACAGGATGTCGGCGATCAGGTTGAACACGACGACGAACACGGCGCTGACCAGCAGCCAGCCGAGGACGACGTTGATGTCGTTCTGGCCGATGCCGCTCTTGAGCAGGTACTCGCCCATGCCGTGCCAGACGAAGACCGTCTCGGTGATGACCGCACCCCCGAACAGGGTGCCGATGCCGAGCGCAACCACCGTGGTCAACGGGATGAGCGCGTTGCGCAGGCCGTGCTTGACCACGGTGCGCCGGTAGGTGAGGCCCTTGGCCCGGGCCAGCCGCATGTAGTCCGAGCCCAGCACGTCGAGCATCGCGGCGCGCTGGAAGCGGCTCCAGGCGGCGAAGGACAGCATCGCCAGGCTGATCGTCGGCAGGATCAGGTGGCCCAGCCGGTCCGACCACAGCTCCCACCCGCTCGCGTACAGCGAGAGGCCGGGGGTCTCCTCACCGATCGTGTACAGCACCTGGGAGCCGAGCAGGTCGTTCACCCCGCCGGCCACGAACTCCTTGAGCAATGCGGCGAACCAGAAGGTCGGCAGCGCGATCAGGATGTAGACCAGGAAGGTCAAGGCATAGTCCGACGCCCTGTACTGCCGGACGGCGCCGATCACGCCGACCACGACGGCCAGCAGTACGGCGATGACCACCGCGGCCACGATCATCCGACCGGTGACCAGGATCCGGCCGCCGAGCTGTTCGGCCACCGGGGTGCCATTGATCGTCTCGCCGAAGTCACCGGTGAGGACACCGGACAACCAGTGCCAGTACCGGATGAAGAAATTGTCGTTCAGCCCCAACTGCTCGCGGAGGTTGTCGAAGAACGCCGGCGGTGGAGTCGGCTGACGCCGGTAGTACTGGGCCAGCGGATCGAAGCTGGCCGCACACAGTGTGAAGACCAGGAACGAGCTGACCAGCAACACGAGGACCGACGCCAGGATTCGTCGGATCGTGAAGAAGAACATGCGGTGACCTTACGCCGGGAGCGGAAGTCGTCCTGCCGGAACGACCAGTTCAGCGCGCAATCCGCGACATCCGCGCAGCTCGTGCGCGGCGCCTCCGGAGGTGTGGTGCGGGGCCGGTGACCGGCGCGACACGGCGGCGTCACGCCTGGCCCGGACACACCTCGGCCCCCGGGAGGACGTCCCGGGGGCCGTGGCGGCCGGTGGCCGGCCCCGCCGTGGAGGCGGCGCCGGACCGGGTGGAGCGATGCCCCTCAGCGGTGCTGTGGAGGCGCGTTCTGGTGCTCAGCCGTTCGGGTGCTCAGCCGTGCTGTTGCGCCCGAGACGTCACTGCACCGTCCAGGTGGAGGCGTTCCACAACGGGCCCGCCTGGGTCGGGTTGTCCTCCACGCCCCCGACGGTGCTGGTGTAGGCGATGAAGGTCGGCTTCTGGTACAGCGGGATGGTGGCCAGCTGGTCCCAGAGCAGGGCGTCGATCTGGTTGCCCGTCTCGGCGATCTGCGTGTCGTCGGTCTCGGTCTGCCACCGCTCCAGGAGCGCGTCGATCTGCGGCGTGCCGGTCCGGGCGTAGTTCTGCTGCACCGCGCCGCCCGCACCGGCAGGCGACTCGTAGATCGGCGGGGTGTTGGAGATGAACGGGCTCCCGACCCAGGCGAACAGGGCGATCTGGAAGCCGCCGGCCACCAGGCTCGTCGGCTTCTCTGGCCCGGCGAAGATGTCCGGGTTCGCGTTGTACGTCGCCTCGATCCCGGCCTTCTTCAGCTGCGGGATCATGACCTCGATCGTGGTCTGCCGCAGCGGGTTGTTCGCGGTCGTGTCGATCCGGAACGACAGCCGCTGACCACCCTTGGCGTAGATGCCGTCGGCACCGAGCGCGTAGCCGGCGGACTCCAGCAGGGCCTTGGCCTTGGCGGTGTTCGCCTGCTTGTACTCGGCCGGGGCGTTGTCCTTGTACTGCGGCTGGGTGTTCAGCCAGACGTGGTTGTCCAGCACCTGGGCGTCGGAGGAGAACTGGCCGACGGTCTGGTCGACGATCTCCTGCCGGTCCAGCGCCATCCCGAACGCCTGGCGGACCTTGACGTCCGCGAGCTGTGGGTCGGTCGTGTTGAAGTCCAGGTGCTCGTAGGTGATGCCGAAGCTGATCTTGCTGTCGACGTTGGGCTTGAGGTCCTCGACCTGACCCACCAGGTCCAGCTGCGGCTGCGGGTAGATGACGTTCAGCTCGCCGCTCTGCAGGCCCTGCACGGCCGTCGTCGGGTCATTGCCGATGCCCTGGATGACCAGCTGGCTCAGCTTCGGCTTGTCGCCCCAGTAGTTCTCGTTGGGGGTGAGGACGGCGATCTGGCCACCGACATCGATGTTGGACTTCTTGAGCTGCCAGGGGCCGCCGGAGATGTCGCTGGGCAGGCCCTCCGCGAGCGGCCAGCCGGTGCTGATGTAGTCGCAGTTCGCGGTCGGGCTGCCCTGGTCCATGACGTGCTTGGGGAAGACCGGGCTGTTCGATCCGCTGAACAGAGCCTTCCAGTCGGCGAACGGCGGGGAGAGGGTGACGTTCACCGTCTTGCCGTCGTCCGCGCCGTCGACGGCCGTGATCTGGCTGTACCCGGTGGTGCTGAGCAGCGTGGCGCAGCCGCCGTCCGCCGGGTCCGAGGACCGCTGCAGCTGCCAGCTGAAGTTGAAGTCGTCCGCGGTGATCGGCTCGCCGTCGCTCCAGACCGCATCCGGGCTGAGGTGGTAGGTGACGGTCTGGCTGTCGCCGTTGACCTGCGAGGTCGGCTCGTCCGTCAGCAAGGTGTCGTCGTACTTGATCGACAGGTCGGGCTGGACGAGGTACGCCTGCGGAAGCAATTGGGCCTCGATGTTGGCCACCGAGAGCGCGTTGCCGGACGAGATGAGCGGCATGAGGTTCTCCGGCCAGTCGGTGGCCTCTCCGTAGACCACCCGACCGCTACCGCCACTGGAGGAGCTGTCGCCCCCTCCACTGTCACTGCCACCACCGCACGCCGTCAGCGCCATTGCACCGACGACGCCGGTGGCGACGAGCAGCGAGCTGCGCTTGCTCAACTTCACGTTCGAATGCCTCCTCGACCCGCCTGCGCGGGAGGGAACGATCAGGTGTGACCAACCCGGGATCACCGGACGGGACTGGGGACGTGCCTGGCACCGCCTGTAGGACAGCTGTCATCAGCTGTCCGCGGAAGCGGCGACGGGTGGACCCTAGGCAGAGCCGGAGAAGGCAGTCCACGACCGTCACCATTTTGTGACCTGTGCTCACGACCGTCGCGCGGTGACCGAAACATCCCCCCAACACGCAGCTTCTGGCCGGAACTCTTCCTGCCCACGACGGTTGCGCGCGGATGAGTTGACCACCGTTCCGACACTCCAGAGTCCGCCTCCGGCACCGGCGTCGCAATGCCTCCTGGACTGCCCGGTGTGTGGACGGCGCCGCTCGGGGTAGGAGGGGGTCGACCTGATCCGAGACTGAGGAGCGCCCCCCATGAGCGGCATCGACAAGATGAAGAACAAGGCCGAGGAGCTTGCTGGTCAGGGCAAGGAGGCCGCCGGCAAGGCGACCGACAACCGCGACCTCGAGGCCGAAGGCAAGGGCGACCAGGCCTCCGGCAACGTGAAGCAGGCCGGCGAGAAGGTCAAGGACATCTTCAAGTGATCCCCCGCCCCACCTCGGTGGGGCATGGCTCGACCTGAGCCACGACGGTGGTCGCCACCGTCCGAGAGAGCGCCGTCCCCGGTCCGCCGGGACGGCGCTCTCGCGTGTCCGCTCCGGTGGTGTCCCGCCCCGCGGCGCCGGGGCCACTGCCTGACCCCGCCCCCGGGCTTTCGGTACCGAAAGCCCGG
>JAOPUQ010000294.1 GCA_025963425.1 Modestobacter sp.
AAGCCCAAGGAGATCCACGACTTCCTCGAGCAGTACGTCATCGGCCAGGAGAAGGCCAAGCGGACGCTCTCGGTCGCGGTCTACAACCACTACAAGCGGATCCAGGCCGGCGGTGAGCGCGGCAGCCGCGACGAGTCCGTCGAACTGGCCAAGTCCAACATCCTGCTGATGGGCCCCACCGGGTGCGGCAAGACGCACCTGGCGCAGACCCTCGCCCGGATGCTGAACGTGCCCTTCGCGATCGCCGACGCCACGGCGCTGACCGAGGCCGGCTACGTCGGCGAGGACGTCGAGAACATCCTGCTCAAGCTGATCCAGGCCGCTGACTACGACGTCAAGCGGGCCGAGACGGGGATCATCTACATCGACGAGGTCGACAAGATCGCCCGCAAGAGCGAGAACCCGTCGATCACCCGCGACGTGTCCGGTGAGGGCGTGCAGCAGGCGCTGCTGAAGATCCTGGAGGGGACGACCGCGTCGGTGCCGCCCCAGGGTGGGCGCAAGCACCCGCACCAGGAGTTCATCCAGATCGACACCACCAACGTGCTGTTCATCGTCGGTGGCGCGTTCGCCGGGCTGGACCAGGTCATCGAGCAGCGCACCGGCAAGCAGGGCATCGGCTTCGGCGCCGAGGTCCGTGGCAAGGCCGAGATCGAGGAGGCCAACGCCTTCGCCCAGGTCATGCCCGAGGACCTGATGAAGTTTGGGATGATCCCCGAGTTCATCGGCCGGCTCCCGGTCATCACCAGCGTGCAGAAGCTGGACCGTGAGGCGCTGATCAACATCCTCACCGAGCCGAAGAACGCCCTGGTGCGCCAGTACCGGAAGCTGTTCGAGCTCGACGGCGTGGAGCTGGAGTTCACCGACGACGCCCTCGAGGCGATCGCCGACCAGGCCATCCTGCGGGGCACCGGTGCCCGTGGCCTGCGGGCGATCATGGAGGAGGTCCTCCAGTCGGTGATGTACGACGTCCCGAGCCGTGAGGACGTGGCGACCGTCGTCATCACCCAGGAGGTCGTCCTGGAGCGCGCGATCCCGACGATCGTCCCGCGCAAGCCCTCCCGGGTGACCCGCGAGAAGAGCGCCTGACCTCTTCGCTCGCAGCCCGACGGCCCGCTGCCCCACCGGGGGAGCGGGCCGTCGCACGTTCCGAGGTGACTCCCCTGAGCGATGTTCCCGCAGCGGCCACCCCGAACCAGATGGTGGCCGGTCAGGGGACAACGGGGAGCCGCTGCCGGTAGGCGGCTAGCAGCTGCGCCCGGCAGGCCTCGGGGTGGCGCGTGAGCCACTGGTCCGGCAGCACGACGCGGTGCTGCTGGCGACAGCGGGGAGTCCCGGGGCGGTCAGGACGTGCAGGCCGCCGAACACCTCGAGTTCGCTCTGACAGCACGGGACCCGGGGTGCGGTGCACCCGCAGCCATCGGGTGAGCGGACCCGCCGGGTCGACCCGACGGTCACGTCGAGCCGGGTCACCTCGACGTCGACGATCCGGTGGACGGCGAGCGCGCTCATGTGGCTCAGCGCCCCGCCGGTGTACCCGGTCGCTGCACCGGCCCGGACGGTCCGGTTTTCCGCCAGGTCGGCAGGATGACCCGGCTGCAGACACACCAGCCGTCCGTCGGCGATCCAGCGTCCTACGCTGCGCGGGCTGACCCGGGTCATCAGCTGTGCGGTGGGCGCGGTGCCGGCAGGGCCGAGCGGGTCAGGCGTCCGTGGGCTCGGCGAGCACGACGGCCACCCGCAGCGGGCCGTCGCCGGCCACCACGCTCAGCGACGCGATCCGGCCGGCGTCGGTGAGGTCGGAGCGGGCCGCCTCCACCAGCGGCACCTGCTCGGCCGGCGCGGTCACGGTCGCCGAGGCGACGTCGGCCCGCATCGACTGCTTGGCCTCCGACTTGGCCTTGCGCACCGCGGCGAGCGCCTCGGCGGCCACGGTCAGCACCGCCGGGTTCCCACCGGTCGGCAGCTCGGCGGCGGCCGGCCACAGCGCGCGGTGCACCGAGCCGGTCTGCCACCAGGACCAGACCTCCTCGGTCACGAACGGCAGCACCGGGGCGAACAGCCGCAGCTGTACCGACAGGGCCAGCGCCAGCGTCGCCTGCGCGGAGGTCGCGGCGGCGGTCGAGCTGTAGGCCCGGGTCTTCACCAGCTCCACGTAGTCGTCGCAGAACGACCAGAAGAACGCCTCGGACACCTCGAGGGCGCGGGTGTAGTTGTAGGCCTCCATCGCGGCGGTCGCCTCGTCGACCACCGCCGCCAGCCCGGTCAGCAGCGCCCGGTCCAGCGGCTCGGTGACGTCGTCGGCCGAGAGCCCCGCCGACGCACCGAGCCCGAGCACGAACTTCCCGACGTTGAGCAGCTTGATGGCCAGCCGCCGGCCGACCTTCATCTGCACCTCGTCGAAGGGGCTGTCCGCGCCCGGCCGGGCACCCGCGGCACGCCAGCGGACGGCGTCGGTCCCGTACCGCTCCAGCACGTCGATCGGGGTGGTCGCGTTGCCCTTGGACTTCGACATCTTCTTGCGGTCGGGATCCACGACGAACCCGGAGATCGCGGCGTGCGACCACGGCGCCGTCCCGTGCTCGTAGTGCGCGCGCACCACGGTGGAGAACAGCCAGGTCCGGATGATGTCGTGCGCCTGCGGCCGCAGGTCCATCGGGAAGACGTGCGTGAACAGCTCGGGGTCGGTGTCCCAGCCGGAGGCCACCTGCGGCGACAGC
>JAOPUQ010000297.1 GCA_025963425.1 Modestobacter sp.
GCCGGGTCGATCATGTCCTCGCGGTTGGAGGCCCCGATGACGTTGACGTTCTCCAGGCCCTCGACGCCGTCGATCTCGCTGAGCAGCTGCGGGACGATCGTGCTCTCCACGTCGGAGGACACCCCCGACCCACGGGTGCGGAAGATCGAGTCCATCTCGTCGAAGAAGACGATGACCGGCGTGCCCTCGCTGGCCTTCTCCCGGGCGCGCTGGAAGACCAGGCGGATGTGCCGCTCGGTCTCACCGACGTACTTGTTGAGCAGCTCAGGGCCCTTGATGTTGAGGAAGAACGACTTCCCCTGGTCCCGGTCGGAGTCGCCGCGCAGCGCCGCCACCTTCTTGGCCAGCGAGTTGGCCACCGCCTTGGCGATGAGCGTCTTCCCGCACCCGGGCGGCCCGTACAGCAGGATCCCCTTGGGCGGGCGCAGCTCGTACTCGCGGAACAGGTCCGCGTGCAGGAACGGCAGCTCGACGGCGTCCCGGATCTGCTCGATCTGCCGGGAGAGCCCGCCGATGTCCTCGTAGTCGATGTCGGGGACCTCTTCGAGGATGAGCTCCTCGACCTCGCTCTTCGGGATCCGCTCGTAGACGTAGCCCGAGCGGGTCTCCAGCAGCAGCGAGTCGCCGACCCGCACCGGCTGGCCGGTGAGGGAGTCGGCGAGGTAGACCACCCGCTCCTCGTCGGCGTGCCCGATGACCAGGGCACGCGGTGGGCAGCCCTCGATCGGCTCGAGCAGTTCCTTGAGCATGACCACGTCGCCGGCGCGCTCGAACCCGCGCGCCTCCACGACGTTCATCGCCTCGTTGAGCATGACCTCCTGGCCGTGTGCCAGGTCGTCGAGTTGCACTGCCGGGGACACCGACACCCGCAACTTGCGGCCCGCGGTGAAGACGTCGACCGTCCCGTCCTCGAAGCGGCCCAGGAACACGCCGTAGCCCGAGGGGGGCTGGCCGAGACGCTCGACCTCCTCCTTGAGCGTCACCAACTGCTGCCGGGCCTCGCGGAGCGTGCCGGCGAGCTTGTCGTTGCGCTCGGACAGGAAGGCCGCGCGGCCCTCCGCCTCGGCGAGCCGCTCCTCCAGCGCGCGCACCTGGCGCGGACTGTCGGACACCTTGCGTCGCAGCAGTCCGATCTCCTCCTCGAGGTAGGAGATCTGGCTCACCAGAGAAGCGACGTCACGCTCACGTCGCGCCTTGAACTCGTCAGGACCGAGGGCCATCGCGCACCTCCACACACATCGGGGGGAGCCAGGAAGCCAATCTATACACGCCGACGCCGACAGTGCCGCAGGTCGACGGGCGCCTGTGCCGGGCGGTTCCGGACGTCATCCCTGCGACACGTGATCGACGTCTGCGGTGCGGTCAGGCCAGGGTCAGGCGAGGGACTTGCGGCGCTGGCGCATCGGCGCGACGGCCCCCTCGGCCAGCCGGCGGGCGGTCACCAGGAAGGCGGTGTGGGCCACCATCCGGTGCTCCGGGCGGACGGCGAGGCCCTCGGCGTGCCAGGGGCGCAGCAGCGTCTCCCAGGCGTACGGCTCGGTCCACACGCCCTGGGCGCGCACCGCCTCCACGTAGGTGGACAGCTGGGTGGTGGTGGCCACGTAGCCGACGAGCACGCCGCCGGGGCGCAGCGCCGCGGCCACGGTGGGCAGCACCGCCCACGGCTCGAGCATGTCCAGGACGACGCGGTCCACGACCTGCTCGGCCGGGTGCTCGGCCAGATCGCCCAGGCGCAGCGACCAGTTCTCCGGTACGTCACCGAAGAAGGTGCCCACGTTGCCGCGGGCGACGTCGGCGAAGTCCTCGCGCCGCTCGTAGCTGGTCACGGTGCCCTCGCTGCCCACCGCGCGCAGCAGCGAGCAGGTCAGCGCGCCGGAGCCCGCGCCGGCCTCCAGGACGCGCATCCCGGGACCGATGTCTCCGAAGCCGACGATTTGGGCGGCGTCCTTGGGATAGATGACCTGGGCGCCGCGCGGCATGGAGAGCACGTAGTCGCTCAGCAGCGGCCGCAGCGCCAGGTAGCCGGTGTTCGCCGTGGAGTGCACGACCGAGCCCTCCGGGGCGCCGATCAGGTGATCGTGGCTGATGGCGCCGCGGTGGGTGTGGAATTCCTTGCCCGGCTCCAGGACGACGGTGTGGTGCCGGCCCTTGGGGTCGGTGAGCTGGACCCGGTCGCCGACCCGGAAGGCGCCCTCCACGGGCTCGGAGGCCGGGGCGCCCGCCACCGGCGGCTCACCCTCGACCACCGGCGGCTCGTCCTCGACCACCACCGGCTCGAGGGGCACCTCGGCGAGCACCTCGGCCGGGGTCGGGCTGTCGTCGGCCGGTCGCTCCTGCTCTACGTCCACGTAGGAGCAGCGTACGGACGGCGATCCCCGGCCCTGTCGGCGCGCGTGCCCGGAACTGTCGGAGGGCCGACCTAACCTCGACCCCATGACGGCTGTGCTGCAGACCGACCCGCCCGCCACCCCGGTCCGGACGACGTCGGCCGACACCGCTCCGCGCCGGCCCTCGCTGTCCCCCTCGCGGGCCGCTGACTTCAAGACCTGCCCGCTGCTCTACCGCTTCCGCACCATCGATCGGCTGCCCGAGCGCAAGTCCCGGGCCGCGGTCCGCGGCACGCTCGTGCACACGGTGCTGGAGCGGCTCTACGACCTGCCCGCGGCCGAGCGCACGGTCGAGGCCGCCCGCACGCTCATCGAGCCGGCCTGGGCCGAGCTGCGGGAGGAGCCCGGCATGGCCGAGCTCTTCGCCGGGCCCGACGTCGAGCCCTCGTCCCCGGCCGCCGAGGGCGGCGACGAGGACGGGCTGGACGCCTGGCTCGCCTCGGCCGGCACGCTGGTGGAGACCTACTTCTCCCTGGAGGACCCGACCCGCATCGAGCCGCACGGCCGGGAGGAGCTGGTCGAGGTCACCCTCCCCGACGGGCTGCTGCTGCGCGGCTTCGTCGACCGGCTGGACGTCGCCCCCACCGGGGCGCTGCGGGTCGTCGACTACAAGACCGGTGGGGTGCCGAGGGAGGCCTTCGAGGCCAAGGCGCTGTTCCAGATGAAGTTCTACGCACTGGTGCTCTGGCGGACCCGCGGGGTGGTCGCCGCGCAGCTCAAGCTGCTGTACCTCAAGGACGGCGACGTCCTCACCTACTCCCCCGACGAGGCGGAGCTGCTGCGCTTCGAGCGCACCCTGCAGGCGATCTGGGCCGCCATCGAGCGGGCCGTCTCCACCGGTGACTTCCGGCCGAACAAGTCCCGGCTGTGCAGCTGGTGCGATCACCAGGCGCTCTGCCCCTCCTTCGGTGGCACGCCTCCCCCGTTCCCCGCCGAGGCCGCGGCGGCCGCCGGCTGGCGGACGACGCTGCCGGTGACCGTCGTCTGATCGACCGCGTCACGCGCAGGCCGATGAGTTCGGCCGGCGCGCGGGGTCTACGCCGTGCCTGGACCGGACATCCCGAGGGTGGCCCCGATGCGCACGTTGTCCGTGAACACGTTCATCTCCCTCGACGGTGTCATGCAGGGCCCTGGCGGCCCTCAGGAGGACCCCACCGGTGGCTTCACCCACGGTGGCTGGAACGTCTCCTTCTGCGACGACGTGATGGACCTACGAGCGGGCCGGCGAGGTGCCGACGGGGTTCTTCCAGCTCGACGAGCCGACCGAGGCGGAGACCCGGCGCCGGGCACGCCGGACGGGGTGACGCCGGCGTTCAGGCCGGGACGTCGGCCAGGTCCGGGCGGGCCAGGACGTCGGCCAGGTCCGCCACGCCGACGCCCATCAGCGTGGCGCGGAGGGTGAGCCCGACCGCTGGGTGCAGCGGCTGCAACGACGGGACGCCGAGCACGGCGGCACCCGCCGCGAGCCCGGCCGTCGTCCCGACGACGGAGTCCTCCACGACCACACAGCCCGCCGGCCCGACACCCAGCGCGGCCATCGCCTGCAGGTACGGCGCCGGGTCCGGCTTGCGCGCGGGCACCTCGTCGCCGCAGACGATGACGTCGAACGGCGACCCGTCCAGGTCGGCGGCGATCCGGTCGAGCACCAGCGCGGCCACCCGGCGGGGTGTCGTCGTCACCAGGGCCGTCGGGAGCCCGGCCGCCCGTACCTCGAGCAGCAGCTCTCGCGCCCCGGGACGCCACGGCATCCCGTGAGCCGTCATCAGGGCCGCGGTCCTGTCCTCGACCCAGCGCACGTCCTCGCGGTGCTGCTCCTCGGTGCGGTCCAGCCCGAGCTCTGCGTAGAGGATCCCCAGGCCGACCCGCATGCTGGTGCCCACCGTCTGTTCCCGGGCGCGCGTGGAGAAGATCCCGCCCAGCTCCACGGCCAGGGCGGACATCGCCTCCCCCCACAGCTCCTCGGTCTCCACCAGGGTGCCGTCCATGTCGAAGAGCACTGCGTGCAGTGACTGCACCGACCGGTTCATCACTCGTTCTCGGTGCGGTACCCGAGGTTCGGCGAGAGCCATCTCTCCGCCTCGTCGACCGACCAGCCCTTGCGCTGCGCGTAGTCCTGGACCTGGTCGCGGCCGATACGGCCCAGCACGAAGTACCGCGACTGCGGATGCGAGAAGTAGAGCCCGCTCACCGCCGCGCCCGGCCACATCGCCATGCTCTCGGTGAGCTCGATGCCGGTGTTGGCCGCCACGTCGAGCAGCTGCCAGATGGTCTGCTTCTCGGTGTGCTCCGGGCACGCGGGATAGCCCGGGGCCGGACGGATGCCGTGGTACTTCTCGGCGATGAGGGCGTCGCTGTCGAAGGCCTCGTCGGGCGCGTACGCCCAGAACTCCTTGCGCACCCGCTCGTGCAGCCGCTCGGCGAAGGCCTCGGCGAGGCGGTCGGCCAGCGACTCCAGCAGGATGGCGCTGTAGTCGTCGTTCGCCTTCTTGAAGTCCGCGACCCTCTCGGCCGAGCCGAGACCAGCGGTGACCGCGAAAGCACCCACGTAGTCGCGCAGCCCGGTCTCCTTCGGCGCGATGAAGTCGGCCAGGGACTTGCGGGCCGAGCCCTCACGGCCCTCGGTCTGCTGCCGCAGCTGGTGCAGCGTCGCCCGGACGGCCCGGCGTGACTCGTCGGTGTAGACCTCGATGTCGTCACCGTCCACCTGGTTCGCCGGGAACAGGCCGAACACCCCGCTGGCCCGCAGCCACTTCCCCTCGACGACCTGATCGAGCATGGCCTGCGCGTCCTCGTACAACCTGCGGGCGGCCTCCCCGGTCGCCGGGTTGTGGAGGATGTCCGGGAACCTGCCCCGCATCTCCCAGGCGTTGAAGAACGGCTGCCAGTCGATGTAG
>JAOPUQ010000305.1 GCA_025963425.1 Modestobacter sp.
CCGCTCGGCGTACGCACCGGCGTCGGCGCCCAGCAGCCAGCCGGGCAGCCCGGCCCGCACCGCCGCCACCGGAGCGCCGAACCGGTCCGTCACCGCGGCGAGGGAGGCGGCCGGCTCGGCGGCGAGCTCCGGCACCCGCAGCAGCCAGCGGGCGGTGCGCTCGGCCAGCCGGGTCGCCTCGGTGCGGAGCCGGACCTGGACGGCGGCCGGCACCCGGTTGTCCAGCTCGCGCGGGGCGTCCCACAACCGGTCGACGTCGAACACCGCCCGGGCCACCGCGTGCGCCCGGACCACGGTGACCAGCGGCGCGCCGGTCTCCTCCGACAACCGGAACATCCCGGTCACCCCGGCGGTGTTGACCGCCCGGTTGCTCAGCACCGTCGCCACGATCTCCCGGCGCAGCGGGTGCCCGGTCAGCGCGGCCGGGAAGCGGCGCCGCAGCGGGGCGGGGAAGTAGCCGGTGAGCAGCTCGGCCAGCGCCGCGTCGTCCGGCAGCCCGGAGGCCAGCAGCGCGTCGCCGACCTCGATCTTGGCGTAGGCCAGCAGCACCGACAGCTCCGGCGAGGTCAGCGCCTGGGAGTCCCGGCGCCGCTCGGCGAGGGCCCGGTCGTCGGGCAGCGCCTCCACCGCCCGGTCCAGCCGCCCGCCCCGCTCCAGGGCCCGCAGGTAGCGCTGGTGGGCGTCGAGCAGACCCCGGGCCGCGGCGGACTCCGAGGCCAGGGTGGCGTTCTGCGCGTAGTTGTCGGCGAGCACCGCCGCGGCGACCTCGTCGGCCATCTCCACCAGCAGCCGGGCGCGGCCCACCGCGTCCAGCCGGCCCTCGTCCACGACCCGGTTCAGTGCAATCTTGATGTTGACCTCGTGGTCGGAGGTGTCCACGCCGGCGGAGTTGTCGATCGCGTCGGTGTTCACCCGGCCACCGGCCAGCGCGAACTCCACCCGGCCGCGCTGGGTGAGCCCCAGGTTGCCGCCCTCGCCGACCACCCGGACCCGCAGCTGCCCGCCGTCCACCCGCACCGCGTCGTTGGCCTTGTCCGCGACGTCCAGGTGGCTCTCGGTCTCGGCCTTGACGTAGGTCCCGATCCCACCGTTGAACAGCAGGTCGACCGGGGCCAGCAGCACCGCGTGCACCAGCTCGGCCGGGCTGAGCG
Organism: Modestobacter sp.; assembly: GCA_025963425.1. Lineage (GTDB taxonomy): Bacteria > Actinomycetota > Actinomycetes > Mycobacteriales > Geodermatophilaceae > Modestobacter. The sequence continues at coordinate 1,152 of JAOPUQ010000305.1, forward strand.
CCTCGACCTCGTCGTCCAGCCCCAGCGCGGCGCGCATCGGGGCCGACACCGGCACCGACTTCGCCGTCCGTGGCCACACCCCGCCGCCGGCGCTGATCAGCGTGCTGTCGTAGTCGGCCCATGAGGAGCGGGGCAGCTGGAACAGCCGCCGCCGCTCGGCGTAGGACGTCGCGGCGTCCGGCGTGGGGTCGACGAAGACGTGCCGGTGGTCGAAGGCAGCGACCAGGCGCAGGTGCTCCGACAGCAGCATGCCGTTGCCGAACACGTCGCCGGACATGTCGCCGATGCCGGCGACGGTGACCTCCTGGCTCTGCACGTCGACACCGAGCTCGCGGAAGTGCCGGGTCACCGACTCCCAGGCGCCGCGTGCGGTGATGCCCATCGCCTTGTGGTCGTAGCCCACCGACCCGCCGGAGGCGAACGCGTCCCCCAGCCAGAAGCCACGCTCGACCGCCACCGAGTTGGCCAGGTCGGAGAAGGTCGCCGTCCCCTTGTCCGCGGCCACCACCAGGTAGGTGTCGTCGGCGTCGTGCCGGACCACCCGCTCCGGCGGGACGACCCGCCCGTCGACCAGGTTGTCGGTCAGCGACAGCAGCGCGCCGATGAACAGCGTGTAGCAGGCCTTGCCCTCGGCCAGCAGCTCATCCCGGGATGCCGGCCCCCCGTCCTGTCCGGCCGGCGGGGTGAGGACGACGAAGCCCCCCTTCGCGCCGGTCGGCACGATCACGGTGTTCTTCACCGTCTGCGCCTTCACCAGCCCCAGCACCTCGGTGCGCAGGTCCTCGCGGCGGTCGCTCCACCGCAGCCCGCCGCGCGCGACGGCGCCGAAGCGCAGGTGCACGCCCATGACGCGCGGCGAGCTGACCCAGACCTCGCGGGCCGGACGCGGTTCGGGCAGGTCGGGAACGGCATGCGGGTCCAGCTTGATCGCCAGCGGGGTGCCGCCGGTGAAGACCCCGGCGGTGTAGGCCGTCGTCCGCAGCGTGGCCCGGACCGCCGCCAGCAGCGAGGAGAGCACCCGGTCGGCGTCCAGGGAGTCCACTCCCCCGATGGCCCCGGTCAGCGACTCGACCAGCTCGGCCTCCCGCTCGGCCCGGCCGGCGGGCCGGTCGGGGTGGAAGCGGGTCTCGAACAGCGCGATCAGCCGGGCGACCACGTCGGGGTGGGCGGCCAGCGTCTCCTGCACGTACCCCTCGCCGAAGGGCAGCCCGCCCTGGCGCAGCCACTGCACGTAGGCCCGCAGTACGGCGACCTGCCGCCAGTTCAGCCCGGCGAGCAGCACCAGGGCGTTGAGTCCGTCGTCCTCGGCCCGACCGGTCCACACCGCGGTGATCGCGTCGGTGAACCGCTCGGCCAGGCTGCCCGGGAAAGGCACCTCGCCGGCCGGCGCGGCCAGCCCGAAGTCGTACACCCAGGCCAGCGGCGCGCCGATCCGGTCGATCTCGTAGGGCCGCTCGTCGACGACGTCCACGCCCATGTGCTGCAGCACCGGCAGCACGTCGGACAGCAGCAGCCGCTCCCCCACCCGGTAGACGGTCAGCCGGCGCTCCCCGGCCGAGACGTCGCGCGGCGTCCACAGCCGCAGGTCGATCTCACCTGGCGCCAGCCGGTCCAGCCGGCCCAGGTCCTCGACGGCCGCCTCGGCCGGGAAGTCCTCCTGGTAGGCGGCGGGGAAGGCGTCGGCGGCACGGGCCAGCAGCCGCGGCGCCTCCCCGTCGTACCGGGCGAGGAGGGCGTCGGCCAGCTCGTCGGTCCAGCTGCGGGCCGCGGCCGACAGCGCCGCCTCGAGGCCCGGAGCGTCGACGTCGGGCAGCGTGGGGCCCTCGCTGCGGCTGACCGGCACCCGGACGACGAAGTGCAGCCGGGTGAGCACCGACTCGCTGGACCGCACCGTGTACTCGACGCTGGTGCCGCCCAGCCGTTCGAGCAGCAGCTGCTGCATGGCCAGCCGCACCTGGGTCGTGTACCGGTCGCGGGGCAGGTAGACCAGCGCGGAGAAGAACCGGCCGAACGGGTCGCGGCGCAGGAACAGCCGGGTCTGCCGCCGTTCCCGCAGGTGCAGCACGGCCAGCGCCACCGGCAGCAGCTCGTCGGCCTCGATCTGCAGCAGCTCGTCGCGCGGGTAGGTCTCCAGCACGTCGAGCAGCTCCTTGCCCGAGTGGCTGTCGGCCGGCACCCCGGAGCGGGCCAGCACGGCGGCGGCGGTGCGCCGGACCAGCGGCACGTCCCGGACGCTGCTCGAGTAGGCCTCGGTCGGGAACAGCCCCACCAGCCGGTGCTGCCGGTCCCGGCTGCCGTCGGCCGCACCCGGCAGCGTCACCGCGACCACGTCCAGCCAGGCGGGGCGGTGCACGGTGGAGCGGGCGTCGCCCTTGGTGACCACGACCCGCCGCGCGGCGGCGACGTCGGGGGCGGCCAGCCCGGCCGGGACGACGGGCGTGCCGGGGTCGGTGTCGCTGCGCAGCACGCCGAGCCCCGACCCGGGCACCGCTGCGGTCCCGCCGGGGACGAGGTCGACCGATCGGGCGCCGAGGAAGACGAAGTTGCCGTCGGCGAGCCAGCGCAGTAGGTCGGCGGCCTCGTGCGGGTCGGCGGCTGGGTGCTCGTGGCCGGCCGGGACCGGGAGCTGGTCCAGCGCGCCGGCCAGCTCGCGGGCCCGCCGGGTGAGCTTCTCGCCGTCCTCGTGGACGGCCCGGACGTCGCCGAGCACCGTGCGCAGGCCGGTCAGCAGGTCGTCGGCGGCCTCCTCGTCGACCGGGCCGTCCAGGACGACGGCCATCCAGGACTCGGCGAGCGCGTCGGCGCCGCAGGCCCCGGCGTCGGCGCTGTCGCAGAAGGCGAGCAGCCGGCCGGCGACGTCCCGGCGCACCACCACCACGGGGTGGACGACGTGGTCCAGGCCCACGCCCTGCCGGACCACCTCGGCGGTGACCGAGTCGACGAGGAACGGCATGTCATCGGTGACCACCCGCAGGACGGCCCCGCCGTCGTCCCGCCGGTGCACGTCCAGGGTGGCCGAACCCTGCGGCCGGGAGGCGGCCAGGCGGAGGTGGCCCAGGGCCAGCCAGGCGAGCTCCGCGGGGTCGCGGCCGACGACCTCGGCGGCCGGCTCGCCGCCGTAGAAGCGGTGCAGGAGGGCCGGCAGGTCCGCGGACTGCACGCCCGCCGGCAGCTGCCCGGCGCCGGGCAGCTGCCGCTGGGCGGCCTCGGCGGCCCGGTCCAGCAGCTGGCGCTTCTCCTCCTGGGCGGCCTCGAGAGAGGCGAGGTCGACGGGCAGGTCGACCAGCCGGTCGAAGCCGCCGTCCGGGGCGTCCACGGGCGGGGCCGAACCGAGGAGGGCCATGCCGGTCACGCTAGTGACCGGAGTCGTCACCGTCATGCGGGACGGGCGACGCGCCGCCGGCGCGTCGGAGGGGTCAGCTGGCGCGGACCTTCAGCGGCAGCAGCAGCTCGGCGATCCAGCTGAACAGGGCGATGAGGAAGCCGCCGGCGATCGCCGACCAGAACCCGTCGACGCTGAACCGCTCGGAGATCGCCGCGGTGATGCCCAGCAACGCCGCGTTGATCACCAGCAGGAACAGGCCCAGGGTGAGCAGCACGAACGGCAGCGACAGCAGCCGGATCACCGGCCCCAGGACCGAGTTGACCACGGCGAAGAGCAGGGCCACCCACAGGTAGGTGCCCGCCCGGTCGGCCGTGGTCCCGGCGGCGTCCACGGTGATGCCGCTGACCAGCCGGGTCACCACGTACATGATCACGGCCAGGACGACGACGCGGAGCGCGAACTTCACGATCGTGTTCACCCGGGCACGGTAGCGCCGGACGATCGGCGCGCCACCGTCTGACGGCCTCTAGGGCACTCTCGGATCGGGGCTAGACGGGCGCAGAGTGCGATCGAGAGCACTCTCCGGGCGGGATGCCGCAGCGGCGCCGCGGAGTTCTGCTCAGTGCCGGTCCGGACAGACCCCCGGGCCCCACCCCTTCGTCGCCGCGTGCGACCACTCGCCGAGAGGCGGCTGACGGACCGGCCATCGCGCGTCCCGTCGGTGCAGTCCCGCACACTGGGGCCGTGGCGAGCACCCCGGGGTTCCCGGAGACCGCAGGGTCCCCGGAGGCACCGGAGCGCCGTTTGCCGCCGCGCGCCGCCCGGCACGCCGCGCTGTTCGTCGTCCTCCTCGCGGCCGGGGGCCTCGCCGCGCTGCTCGTCGACCTCCCGGACGTGCATGCGCTGCGCGCCCGGCTCGCCGACAGCGGCCCGGCCGGCTGGACGGTGCTGCTCGTCGGCCTGGCCCTCGCCACGCTGGCCCCGGTGCCGCGGGCTGCTCTCTCACTGCTGGCCGGCGTGCTGGCCGGCTTCTGGGGCGGGCTGGCGCTGGCCCTCGGCAGTGGTGTGCTCGGCGCGCTGGCCGGCTTCGCGCTGGCCCGGTGGCTGGGCCGGGAGGCCGTCACCCGGCTCACCGGGCCGCGTCTCGCGCAGGCCGACGCGCTGCTCACCCGGCGCGGGGCGGTCGCGGTCATGACCGGCCGGCTGATCCCGATCGCACCCTTCACCCTGGTGAGCTACGCGGCGGGGCTGTCCGGTATCCGGCCGCGCGACTACCTCGTGGGCAGCAGCCTCGGCCTGGTCCCCGGGACGATCCTGCACGTGGCCGTCGGCTCGAGCGTGGGCGCCGCCGGCGACGGACCCGGGTTGCTGCTCAGTCTGGTCCCGCTCGCTGCCGCGGCGCTCGCCGTGCTGGTCGTCCACCGGTGGCGGAGCCGACGCCAGAGGCCACCGCTGACCTCGCCCCAGGCTGCCTAACGCTGTCTAGTTCTGTCTAGCACTGAGCGAAGAAAGCCCTACACGGACCTCGACGACGACACGCGCTATCTCCTTCTATGGATGTCTACCGCCGGCGCTAGACAAGCCCATACCGTGCTCGACATGGACCCCGTGCGGAACCCGTACGCCCCCGGCGCCGGCCAGCGACCGCCCGAGCTGGCCGGCCGGGACACCCAGCTGTCGGCGTTCGACGTCGTCCTGGAGCGGATCGCGCACGGCCGTCCGGAACGCTCGCTGGTGCTCACCGGACTGCGCGGCGTCGGCAAGACCGTGCTGCTCAACCAGTTGCGCTCCCAGGCCATCTCGCGCGGCTGGGGCACCGGGAAGATCGAGGCCCGCCCCGACCAATCGCTGCGGCGTCCGCTGTCGGCCGCCCTGCACATGGCGCTGCGCGAGCTCGGGCCGCGGCACCGCGACCAGGAGTCGATGGAGCAGGTGCTCGGCGTCCTCAAGGCCTTCGCGCTGCGGCAGACGGCCGACGCCAGGGTCCGCGACCGCTGGCAGCCGGGCATCGACGTGCCGGCGGCCACCGGCCGGGCGGACTCCGGGGACATGGAGATCGACCTGGTCGAGCTGCTCAGCGACGCCGCCGGGGTCGCCGCCGACGTCGGCAGCGGCATCGCGCTGTTCATCGACG
>JAOPUQ010000311.1 GCA_025963425.1 Modestobacter sp.
CGCGGAGCGCTGCGCGCAGGCCGTCGAGGCGCTGGCCGACGCCGGCTGGCCGGTGCTGGTCACCGGCGGCCCGGGGGAGCGGGCGCTCACCGCCGCCGTCGCCGGCACCCGCGGCGTCGACCTGGGCGGTGACACCAGCCTGGCCGAGATGGCCGCACTGCTCGACGGCGCCGCGGCCGTCGTCGTCGGTAACACCGGCCCGGCCCACCTGGCCGCGGCCGTCGGCACCCCGGTCGTGTCGCTGTTCGCCCCGGTCGTGCCCGCCGTCCGGTGGGCGCCCTACGGCGTCCCGACCGTGCTGCTGGGCGACCAGTCCGCACCCTGCCGGGACACCCGGGCCCGCGAGTGCCCGGTCCCCGGCCACCCCTGCCTGACCTCGGTGAGCCCAGCCGACGTCGTTGCTGCGGTCGAGAAGCTGGTGAGTGCGTGAAGGTCCTGCTCTGGCACGTGCACGGCTCCTGGACGACGGCGTTCGTCCAGGGGGGTCATGAGTACCTGCTGCCGGTCACTCCCGACCGTGGGCCCGACGGGCTCGGTCGGGCCCGCACCTGGGACTGGCCGGCCAGCGTCCGCGAGGTGCCCGCCGACCAGCTGCGCGCCGAGGACGTCGACGTCGTGGTCCTGCAGCGCAGCCGCGACCTGGAGCTCGTCCGCGAGTGGCTGGGCCGCGAGCCCGGCCGCGACCTGCCCGCCGTCTTCCTCGAGCACAACGCGCCCGACGGGTCCGTCCCGGACACCCGGCACCCGCTGGCCGACCGGCGCGACATCCCGATCGCCCACGTGACCCACTTCAACCAGCTCTTCTACGACAACGGCTCGGCCCCGACCACGGTCATCGAGCACGGCATCGTCGACCCGGGGGAGCGCTACACCGGCGAGCTGGCCCGCGCCGCCGTGGTGGTCAACGAGCCGGTCCGCCGCGGCCGCACCACCGGCGGCGACCTGCTGCCCGGGCTGGCCGGCGCCGCCCCGGTCGACGTGTTCGGCATGGGCCTGACCGGGCTGCACGAGCGCTACGGCCTGGACCCCGAACGGGTGGTCCTGCACGACGACCCGCCGCAGGCGGCCATGCACGCCGAGCTCGCCCGCCGCCGGGTCTACGTCCACCCGGTGCGCTGGACCTCCCTCGGGCTGTCGCTGCTGGAGGCGATGCACCTGGGCATGCCGGTCGTCGGGCTGGCCACCACCGAGGCGGTGGAGGCCGTTCCGCGCGAGGCCGGGTTGCTGTCCACCCGCCCGGACCGGCTGTGGGCCGCCGTCCGCGAGTACCTGCACGACGCCGACGCCGCCCGGCTGGCCGGCAAGGCCGCTCGCGCGGCGGCGCTGGAGCGCTACGGCCTGGACCGCTTCCTCACCGACTGGGACGAGCTCCTTGGCGAGGTGACCCGATGAGGATCGACATGGTCAGCGAGCACGCCAGCCCCCTCGCCGCGATCGGCGGTGTGGACGCCGGTGGGCAGAACGTGCACGTCGCAGCCCTGGCCGCCGGCCTCGCCGAGCGCGGCCACGACGTCACCGTGCACACCCGCCGGGACGACGCCGCGCTGCCCGGGCGGGTGAGCACACCCGACGGCTACGACGTCGCCCACGTGACCGCCGGCCCGCCGGTGCCGCTGCCCAAGGACGAGCTGCTCGGGCACATGCCCGCCTTCGCCGCCGAGCTGCGGGCCGGCTGGTCGGTGCGCCGGCCCGACGTCGTCCACGCGCACTTCTGGATGTCCGGGCTGGCCGCGGTCGAGGCCGCCGGCAGCCTGCTGCCCCCGGTTCCGGTGCTGCAGACCTTCCACGCGCTCGGCTCGGTGAAGAGGCGGCACCAGGGCGCGGCCGACACCTCCCCGCCCCAGCGCGTCGAGCTCGAGCGCGGACTGTGCGCCGGCGTCAGCCACGTGCTCGCCACCTGCTCCGACGAGGTGTTCGAGCTGCGCCGGCTCGGCCTGGCCAGCGACCGGGTGTCGATCGTCCCGTGCGGCGTGGACACCGCGGTCTTCACCCCGGAGGGCCCGGTCGCCCCGCGCGGGAACCGCGCGCGGCTGCTGGTGCTCGGCCGGCTCGTGGCGCGCAAGGGCCAGGAGGACGCCGTCCGGGCGCTGGCCGCCGTGCCCGACGCCGAGCTGGTCGTCGTCGGTGGCCCGGTGACCGACCAGATCGACGCCGACCCCGAGGTACGGCGGCTGCGCGCGGTGGCCGGGGCCGTCGGCGTCGCCGACCGGCTGGTGTTCACCGGCGCGGTGTCCCGCAGCGACGTGCCCGGGTGGATCCGGTCGGCCGACGTGGTGCTCGCCGTCCCCTGGTACGAGCCGTTCGGCATCACCCCGCTGGAGGCGATGGCCTGCGGCCGGCCGGTCGTGGCCACCGCCGTCGGCGGGCTGGTCGACACCGTCGCCGACGGCGTCACCGGCGACCTGGTTCCGCCCCGGGACCCCGCCGCCCTCGGCGCGGCCCTCGCCGCGCTGCTCGCCGACGACGACCGCCGCGCCGCCTACGGCCTCGCCGGGATCGAGCGCGCCCGCTCCCGGTACCGGTGGGCCCGCGTCGTGGCCGACACCGAGGCCGCCTACCGGCAGGTGCTGGCCGGCCGCTCCGCTCTGGAGGTCGCCCGATGACCCCGCCGTCGAACCCCGGAGGGCCCGCGATGCCCGCCCCGTTCAGTGCCGCCCCGCTGCGCACCGCCGAGGTCGTCTCGCCCGACGCCTGCACCCACCTGATCGGCCAGGACCACGTCGGCTCGCTGACCGTGGCGCTGCGCGACGTCAGCGCCCAGGTGGAGACCCTCGACCGCTGGGGCCGGCTGATCGCCGAGGTCCTCTGCGGGCCGGAGCGCGGCCGGCTGCTGGCCGCCGGCAACGGCGGCAGCGCCGCCCAGGCACAGCACCTCACCGCCGAGCTGGTCGGCCGCTACCGCGCCGACCGCCCGCCGTTCTCCGCCATCTGCCTCAACGCCGAGACCTCCAGCCTCACCGCCATCGCCAACGACTACCCGGCCGACGAGCTGTTCGCCCGGCAGGTCGAGGCGCACGGCCGGCCCGGGGACGTCGTCGTGCTGATGTCCACCAGCGGGCGCAGCCCCAACATCGTCGCCGCGGCCCGCCGGGCCCGCGCGGCCGGGATGACCGTGCTGGCTCTGACCGGCCCGGCGCCCAACCCGCTCGCCGCCGTCGCCGACGACGCGTTCTGCATCGGCTCGGAGTGGACCGCCACCGTGCAGGAGTGCCACCTGGTGGCGCTGCACCTGGTCTGCGCCGCCTTCGACGACGCGGTGCTCGCCGAACCCGCCCGGGTGCCGACCGATGGCCACGTGGAGGTCCTGCCGTGAACCAGCCGCTGGTGGTCGTCGGCGACGCCCTGCTCGACGTCGACCTGGTCGGCACCGCGTCCCGGCTCACCCCGGACGCCCCCGTGCCCGTGGTCGAGGACGTGCAGACCCGGGAGCGCCCCGGCGGCGCGGCGCTGGCCGCCGTCATCGCCGCCGCGGCCACCACCCGGGAGGTCGTGCTGGTCGCCCCGGTCGCCGACGACGACGGCGCGCTCCGGCTGCGTGCGCTGCTGGCGGGCCGGGATG
>JAOPUQ010000316.1 GCA_025963425.1 Modestobacter sp.
CGGGCCCGGCGGCCGGGTCGTGAGGGTGAGCAGGCCGAACAGGCGGAAGGGTGCGCTCGCTGCGGCGGCCCGTCCCGTCGACGCTGACGCGGACATGGCGGTGACGCTAGCCACACGTTCGGCACGAGACGACGGTCCCGCCTGAACGTTCTGTTGACCAGAACAGGTTGCGCGCATCACGTTCCCGGCCGAGCGGAATGGCCCTCCCGCCGACCCCGTTCCCCCAGACATGGACCTGTTCTCACCCGTCACTCTCGGCGAGCTCGAGCTCGCCAACCGCGTCGTGATGGCGCCGCTGACCCGCATGCGCTCCGGGGACACCGGCGTGCCCGGCGACCTCGTCGTCGAGCACTACGCGCAGCGCGCGAGCCTGGGCCTGATCATCACCGAGGGCACCTACCCGAACCACGAGTCGCAGGGCTTCGTCGGCCAGCCCGGCATCGTGACCGACGAGCAGGTGGCCGGCTGGCGCCGCGTCGCCGAGGCCGTCCACGCCCGCGGCGGCCGCATCGTTCTGCAGGTCATGCATGCCGGGCGCGTCACCCACGCCGACGTCAACGGCGGACGGCGGGTCGTCGGCCCGAGTGCGATCGCCATCGACGGCGCCGGCCACACCACGAAGGGCAAGCAGGCGTACCCGGTGCCGCACGCGCTCAGCGTCGAGGAGGCCCGGGCCACCCTGGCCGACATCGTTGCCGCCGCGAAGCGGGCCGTGGAGGCCGGCCTGGACGGCGTGGAGGTGCACAGCGCCAACGGCTACCTGCTGCACGAGTTCCTGTCCCCGGCGTCCAACCAGCGCGCGGACGTCTACGGCGGCTCCCCGGAGAACCGGGCGCGCTTCGTCGTCGAGGTCGTCACTGCGGTCGCCGAGGCGATCGGCGCCGGCCGTGTGGGCCTGCGCATCTCCCCCGAGCACAACATCCAGGACGCGCTGGAGACCGACCGGGCCGACGTGCGGGCCACCTACGGCACCCTGGTCGACCAGCTCCGCCCGCTGGGCCTGGCCTACCTGAGCGTGCTGCACCACGAGCCGGCCGGGGATCTGGTCCAGGAGCTGCGGCAGCGCTTCGACGGCCCGCTGATCGCCAACAGCGGCTTCGGCACGATCACCACCCGCGCCGAGGCCGTGGCGCTCATCGAGGCCGCGCACGCCGACGCGGTCGCCGTCGGCCGGCCGGTCATCGCCAACCCCGACCTGGTCGAGCGCTGGGCCGGCGAGCACCCGGAGAACGAGCCGGACGCGGAGACCTTCTACGCCGTCGGCGCCGAGGGCTACACCGACTACCCGACGCTGGCGCTCAGCCAGAGCTGACCCGGCGCGGCAGGCACGACGAGGGCGGGTTCCCCACCGGGGACCCGCCCTCGTCGCGTCCGCGGGCAGGTCCCGGTGCCCCGGTGGTCTTCCGCTCTCCACCGGAGAGCGGTTGGATGGAAGCAGCCACCGGGGGCCCGCCTCCCGCCAGGCGGCGTCCCCCGGTGCGTCCGGAGGTGACGTGCCCGCCAGACCGGTCCTGCTGACCGTCGACGACGACCCCGCGGTCAGCCGCGCGATCGCCCGCGACCTGCGCCGCCACTACGGCGACCGGTACCGCATCGTGCGCGCGGAGAGCGGCGCCGACGCCCTCGCCGCGCTGCGCGAGCTCACCGCCCGCGGGGAGTCCACCGCCCTGCTGCTGGGCGTCCAGCGGATGCCCGGGATGACCGGCGTGGAGTTCCTGGAACAGGCCATGGACCTGGTTCCCACCGCCAGGCGGGTGCTGCTGACCGCCTACGCCGACACCGACGCCGCCATCCGGGCGATCAACGACGTGGACCTCGACCACTACCTGCTCAAGCCCTGGGACCCGCCGGAGGAGCTCCTCTACCCGGTGCTCGACGAGCTGCTGGAGTCCTGGTCCCGCGCGGCGCGGGCGCCGTTCGACGGCATCACCCTGCTGGGCCACCAGTGGTCGGCCGAGACCCAGGAGCTCAAGGAGTTCCTGGCCCGCAACCAGGTGCCCTACCGGCACCTGACCGGCGAGGACGCCGCCGGCATCCGCCGGGCCGCGGACCTCGAGGACGACGCCCGGCTGCCAGCCACCGTCTTCCCCGACGGGGCGGTGCTCGTCCGGCCCTCGCTGCGCGACGTGGCCACCCGCTGCGGCCTGACCACGACCGCCGGCAGCCCCTTCTACGACGTCGTCGTGGTCGGCGGCGGCCCGGCCGGGCTCGGCGCCGCGGTGTACGCCGCGAGCGAGGGGCTGCGCACGCTCCTGGTCGAGCGGACCGCCACCGGCGGCCAGGCCGGGCAGAGCAGCAAGATCGAGAACTACCTGGGCTTCCCGCGCGGCGTGTCCGGCAACGACCTGGCCCAGCGGGCCCGCGACCAGGCGACCCGCTTCGGCGTCGAGGTGCTCACCGCCGCCGAGGTCACCGAGATCGCACCCAAGGGCGACGGCCGGTCGATCCACTTCGCCGACGGCAGCCAGGTGGCCGCGCACGCGGTGGTGCTCGCCACCGGCGTCTCCTGGACCCGGTTGCCGGCCCGGGGCTCCGAGGAGTTCGCCGGCAGGGGTGTCTACTACGGCGCCGTCCCGCACGAGGCCGCCGACTGCGCCGGCGAGGAGGTCTACGTCGTCGGCGCGGCCAACTCCGCCGGTCAGGCGGCGCTGAACTTCGCCCGGTACGCGCGCCGGGTCGTGATGCTGGTCCGCGGCCCGGACCTGCGACGCGGCATGTCGGAGTACCTGGTCGCCCGGATCGAGGCCTCGCCGGTCATCGAGGTGCGCACCTGCACCCAGGTGCAGGCCGTCGAGGGCGGCGAGCACGTCGAGCGGCTGGTGCTGGCCGACGCGAACACCGGCGGGACCGAGACCGTCCCGGCGTCCCGGCTGTTCGTCTTCATCGGCGCCCGCCCCCTGACCGACTGGCTGGGCGAGGCCTTCCGGTGCGACCAGCACGGCTTCCTGCAGACCGGACCGGCCCTGCTGGACGCCGAGGGGCGCCCCCCGCCCGACTGGCCGCTGTCCCGCAGCCCCTACCACCTCGAGTGCAGCGTTCCCGGGGTGTTCGTGGCCGGTGACGTGCGCGCCGAGTCGGTCAAACGGGTGGCCTCGGCCGTCGGCGAGGGCGCCATGGCCGTCACGCTCGTGCACCGCTACCTGGAGGCGATCTGACATGACCGCGGAGACCGGCACGCAGCCGACGGGCAGGACATCGGGGATCGATGTCGCCGAACTGGCCACGCTGTTCCTGTTCGCCGAACTGGGCGAGGAGGACCAGCGCTGGGTCGCCGAGCGGTCCGAGCTGCGGGCCTACGACGCCGACGTCACCGTGTTCACCCAGGGCACCCCGGCCGACGCCCTCTACGTGCTCCTGGACGGCGGGCTGCGGCTGTCCACGAGCGTCGACGCCGAGGACGTCGTGCTCAACGACACGACGTACCGCGGCGCCTACGCCGGCGCGGTCCGGGCGTTCATCAGGACCCAGGACCCGAACTTCCAGACGACCCTGCGCACCACCCGGCCCAGCCGGTTCCTGCGGCTGCCCGCCGCGGACTTCGGTGCGCTGGTGCACCGGCAGTGCCCGATGGCGGTCCACCTGCTCGACGGGCTCTACGAGGGCATCCGGGTCACCGAGTCCACGATGCGCCAGCGCGAGCACCTGGTGCAGCTCGGTGCCCTGTCGGCCAACCTCGCCCACGAGCTGAACAACCCGGCCGCGGCGGCCGTGCGGGCCACCGAGCAGCTGCGCTCCCGGGTCGCCGGGATGCGCCACAAGCTCGGCCTGCTGGCCGAGGGAGGCGTCTCCGCCGAGCTGGTCGCCCGGCTGATCACGACCCAGGAGGGCGCCGTCGAGCGGGCGGTGAAGCCCCGCCCGCGGCTGACCGCGCTGGAGGAGAGCGACCTGGAGGACACGATCGCCGACCGGCTCGACGACATCGGGGTGGCCGGGGCCAACGACCTGGCTCCGGTGTTCGCCGCCTCCGGGATGGACGCCGGCTGGGTCGACGAGGTCGTCGAGCAGGTCGACTCGGGGCTGGCGTGGGACGGCGCGTTCCGCTGGCTGGGCTACACGCTGGAGACCGAGGCGCTGATGGACGAGATCGAGGAGGCGACCACCCGGATCTCCTCCCTCGTCGGCGCGGTCAAGCAGTACTCGCACCTGGACCAGGCCCAGCACTCCGACGTCGACGTGCGCCCCGGCCTGGACAGCACACTGGTGATGCTGGGCCGCAAGCTCGGTGGCATCGACGTGCGCCGCGACTACGACGACGACCTGCCCCGGGTGCCCGGCTACCCGGCCGAGCTGAACCAGGTGTGGACGAACCTGATCGACAACGCCGTCGATGCGATGCAGGGCGCCGGCGTCCTCCACCTGCGGGTCCGGTCGGATGACGGGACGGTGCTGGTCGAGGTGGCCGACGACGGCCCCGGCGTCCCGGAGGCGGTCCGCGAGCACCTGTTCGAGCCCTTCGTCACCACCAAGGCGGCCGGTGACGGCAGCGGCCTGGGCCTGGACAACGCCCGGCGGATCGTGGAACGACGGCACGGCGGGTCGCTGAGCTACACGACCGGCCCCGAGGGCACGACCTTCTGCGTCCGGCTGCCGGCCGGCCAGCGATGAGCGGGGACCGGCTGTCGGACCAGACGGCGGTGTGGCGGGTGGAGTCCGACCGCCCCGGCGCCGAGTGCGGTCACCTGGGCGACCTGCCCGCCCGGGCCGCGGTGGGGACCGAGTGCGTGGACTGCGTGCGGATGGGCACCCGGTGGGTGCATCTGCGCCGCTGCCTGACCTGCGACGAGGTGCACTGCTGCGACGACTCCCCGCAGCGGCACGCCAGCGCCCACTTCCACGCCGTCGGCCACCCGGTCATCGCCTCCGCGGAGCGCGGCGAGGACTGGGCCTGGTGCTACGCCGACGACCTGTTCCTGCTCCCCCGCTGACCCCCGTTCCAGCGGTGCTTCCGGTACCGAAAGCACCGCGCTCTCGGTACCGAAAGCCCCAGGGGTGGGTCAGACGGTGCCGCGCACGTAGGGGATGGTCTGCGGGCCCTCGGGGAGCACGCACACCCGGGCGCCCGGCCCGGCCTTCGCCACCGCCTCGGCGACGGTCGCCGCGATGTCCGCCGTCTGCTCCAGGTGCGCCTCCGCCAGCTCGACGTCCGAGAGGTACGAGGTGTGCATGACCACCCGGTGCGCGGACTGGATGCGGGCCTGGATCTGCACCTGCCACTGGTCGGGCACGGTGACCTCGCGGGCGCTGATCAGCTCCAGCAGCGCCTCCGGTGAGTCGGCCGAGGTGAGCACCTCGCGGTAGGAGCCGTGGTCGGGGTAGCCGTCGGCGCACTCGGCGGCGCAGACGATCAGCCCGTCCGGCCGGGTCACCTGGGCGGCGGCGGACATGCCCTTCACCGACTGGTAGAGGTTCTGGTCCAGCGGGAACCCGGAGCCGGTGGTGACGACCACGTCGAACAGCGCGTCCACCGGGGCCATCGCCACCTCCCGGGCCCGCTCGATGGCCACCGCGTGCATCTCCAGGATGTCCCCGCCGAACGCGGCGATGACCTCCTGCCGCTGGTTGAGGATCACGTCGAAGGCGTAGGTCACCCCGGTGGCCGCGGCGATGGCCCGGACGTCGTCGTGCACCGGGTTGCCCTCGGTGACCCCCCAGGTGGCGCGCGGGTCGCCGATCCGCGTGGCGTCGTGCAGGACCAGCACGGTGTCCAGCGCGGCCAGGCCCGGGGCGACCATCTTGGGCCCGCCGGAGAACCCGGCGAAGAAGTGCGGCTCCACGAAGCCGGTGGTCAGCCGGACGTCGGCGTCCACCCACTGCTCGTTGAGCCAGACCGGGACGCCGTCGCCGTAGGTGCCGACGAAGCGGTGCGTGTCGCTCGCCCGGGAGTCGTGGTTGACGATCCGCACCGAGTCCACGACGGCGTCGCCGAACATGGCGCGCAGCTCGGCCTCGGTGTTGGCCCGGTGGGTGCCGGTGGCGACCAGCACCACCACGTCCTCCAGGTCGACGACGCCGTCCAGCTCCTCCAGCAGCACCGGGATCATCAGGTGCCGGGGCTGGGCACGGGTGCCGTCGCAGGCCGAGATCGCCACCGTCTGCCCGCGCTGCACCCGCTCGCGCAGCGGCAGCCCGGACACCGGCTCGCGCAGCGCGCGGCGCAGCTCGGCCGGGACGTCGGGCGCGGCGGCGTGCGGCACCGGGGTGATCACCGCGGCGTCGTCGGGCACCTCGACGGTCAGCCCGTCGCGCCCGTAGGCCAGGGTCACCTGCCGCATGACGGCCTCCTCGTCCCGCGACGTCGTGGGTCGGCCCATTCCACCACCCCGGCGGCCATCGGGCCGGGCGGCCGCGTTGCCTGGACAACTCCCCGCCGCTGCCGCCACACTCCGCCCACATCCACCGCGGACAACGACGTCAGCAGGAGGAACGGGTGGTCCAGCCGTTCGGCACCAACGGCATGCAGGTCGGCCCGGACGGCATCCGGCGGTACACCGGGCTGCCGCGCAACCTCGTGCAGCTGCTCCGCGGTGCCGTCGACGTGCACCCCGACCGCACCGCGCTCGTCGAGCTGGGCGGGGAACGGCTCAGCTACGCGCAGCTGTGGGACCGCGCCGCCCGGGTGGCCGGTGGTCTGCGCGCAGCGGGCGTCGGCCGCGGCGACCGGGTGGCCAACCGGCTGCCGAACGGCAACGACTGGGTGGTCGCGTTCTGGGGGACGCTACTGGCCGGCGCCGTCGTCGTCCCGGTCAACACCCGGTTCACCCCACCGGAGGTGGAGTACGTCCTCGCCGACTCCGGCGCTGCCGCCCTGTTCGAGCCGGGCCTCCCGCTGCCGGACGGCGAGCCCCTCATCGTCGACGACCAGGCCCACGGTGAGCTGGCCGGGATCTTCTACACCAGCGGGACGACGGGGTTCCCCAAGGGCGCGATGACGACCCACGAGAACTTCCTGTCCAACGTGGAGACCTGCCTGCGCTGCCTGCTGGGCACCGCCGACCGCAGCGAGCACCTGACGACGCTGATCTCGGTGCCGCTGTTCCACGTCACCGGCTGCAACTCCCAGCTGCTGGTGCTGACCGCGATCGCCGGGACCTCGGTGGTCATGCCGGCGTTCGAGGTGGGCGCGTTCCTGCGGGCGATCGAGGAGGAGCGGATCTCGGTGCTCACCACGGTCCCGGCCATCTACTGGCTGGCCCTGCAGCACCCGGACTTCCCCTCCGTGGACACCTCCCGGGTGCGCTCGCTGTCCTACGGCGGCGCGCCGATCGCCCCCGACCTGGTGCACCGGATCACGGAGGCCTTCCCCAGCGCCCGGGTGGGCAACGGCTTCGGGCTGACCGAGACCTCCTCGGTGTCGACCTACCTGCCGCACGAGTACGCCGCCGCGCACGCCGACTCGGTGGGGTTCCCCGCCCCGGTCGTGGACGTGCGGGTCGACAGCCCGGACCCGGTGAGCGGGGTGGGCGAGCTGCTGATCCGCGGGCCGAACGTCGTGGCCGGCTACTGGCAGAAGCCGGAGCAGACCCGGGAGACCTTCGTCGACGGCTGGCTGCGCAGCGGCGATCTGGCCCGGGTCGACGAGGAGGGACTGGTCTACGTCGTCGACCGGAAGAAGGACATGATCAACCGCGGCGGGGAGAACGTGTACTGCGTCGAGGTGGAGAACGCCCTCGCCGCCCATCCCGCCGTCGGCGAGGTCGCCGTGGTCGGCGTCCCGGACCCGATGATGGGCGAGAAGGTCGGCGCCGTCGTGGTGCCACGGGCCGGCCGGCAGCTGGAGCCGGCCGACCTGCTCGCCTTCGCCCGGGAGCGGCTGGCGGACTTCAAGGTGCCGCAGTACGTCGTCCTCCGCCCCGAGCCGCTGCCCCGCAACGCCGGCGGCAAGGTGCTCAAGCCGACGCTGCGCGGCGGCACCGACTGGGGCTGCCCCACCCGCTGACCCGAGCCACCCGCTGACCCGAGCCACCCCCGACCCCCGACGAGCACACGCATGCCCCCCGTCGAGACCGTCCGCGGGCCGATCGACACCGCCGACCTGGGGGCGACCCTGATGCGCGAGCACGTCTTGGTGCTCTCGACCGAGCACGTGCAGAACGACGGCGCCGACTGGTGGAACGAGGACGAGCGGGTCGCCGAGCAGACCGACGTCCAGATCATCGTGGCCACCGGCCTCTACACGTACGACGAGATCCCCACCAGTACGAGCGCGCAACCTGCGCGGCTGCGCGGCGACCCACCGGGCGACCGGGGCGCCGATCATCGCGCCGAACTGGAACGTCACGCACATCAGCACCGACGTGCTGCCGATGCTGCGACCGGGACGGACGTCCTTGACGGCTGCCCCCGGCCTCGGTGGGATGAGGCCGAGGCCGCGGCCTCGGGGGCCGTGACCCGCTCTTCCCCTGGAGGGGACATGAGCCGCGCCGACGTGGAGTTCCCGGCCGAAGGCACCACCCTGCGAGGGTGGTTCTACCTCCCGGACTCGGGGCCCGGCCCGTTCCCCACCGTGGTGCTGCAGCACGGTTTCTCGGCGGTCAAGGAGATGCACCTCGACGACTACGCCGAGGTCTTCGCCGCGGCCGGGCTGGCCTGCCTGGTGTACGACCACCCCGGCTTCGGGGCGAGTGACGACGCGCCGGGCACCCCGCGGTACGAGATCGACCCCTGGCAGCAGATCCGCTGCATCTCCCACGCGATCACCTACGCGCAGTCGCGGGACGACGTCGATCCCCGGCGGATCGGGCTGTGGGGGTCCAGTTACGGAGCGGCCAACGCCTACGTGGCCGCCGCGATCGACCGGCGCGTCCGGGCCGTCGTCGGACAGGTGCCGCTGGTGACGGGGTCGTTGTCGTTCACCCAGCTCGTCCGGATCGACAACTGGGCGGCCACCGAGGAGATGTTCGCCGCTGACCGGCTGGCGCGGATGAAGGGCGAACCGCCGGCGATGGTGCCGGTCGTGGACGACGAACCGATGGCGCCCTCCGCGCTGCCGACCGCCGACTCCTTCGAGTTCTTCACCACCACGGCCGAGAAGCGGGCGCCGTCCTGGCGCAACGAGGTGACGCTGCGCTCCCTGGAGTTCTTCCGCGGCTACGAGCCGGTCGACTACATCCCGAGGATCTCCCCCACCCCGTTGCTGATGGTGGTGGCGCCCGGCGACCGGCTGGTCGACGGCGGGCTGGCGCTGCGCGCCTACCAGACCGCCGTCCACCCGAAGAAGCTGGTGACCGTCGAGGGCGGCCACTTCGACGCCTACACCGGCGCCGGCTTCGGGGCGTCCTCGGTCGCGGCCCGGGACTGGTTCGTCGAGCACCTGGTCGACCGCGTGGCGGGCTGACCGCGCCGGGCGCCCCGGGTCGCGGACTCCGCCGCTGGCGCCGCCAGGACATGTGTCCCGGGCAGGGGCTCGGACGGGGCCACGGTCGCCCCGGTGTGAGGTCCGGCCGGCCGGGTAGCGCAGGCAGATGTCACAGACACGGGGAGACGCCGGGTTCGCCGGGAAGATCGGGGCGCGGAACCGGTGGGCCGAGGACGGCCGGGCCGGCCTGGAGCTCGACGTCACCGACGAGCACCTCAACGAGGCCGGGACGCTGCACGGCGGCGTACTGGCCACCCTCGTGGACACGGCGATGGGCCAGGCGGTGCGCAGCTCCACCGGGAAGGGCGACGTGCCGGCGACCAGTCAGCTGACCGTCACCTACCTGCGCCCGGGGAAGCCGGGAACCATCGTGGTCACCGCCAGGGTGCGCACCCAGGGCGAGCACCTGACGGTCTGCGAGGCCGACGCCGAGCAGGAGGGCACGCCCCTGGTGCACGCGGTGGCGACCTTCGCCGTCCTGCACCACTGACCACTCCGCCTGCCCGACCGGACGGTCGGGGAGGCGGAGCGGGAATCCCGACCGGACGGGGTCAGGCGGTGGGACGGGGGCCGGCGAGGTCGCGGACCCGGCCGATGGCCACGGCGTCCAGCGCATCGGCGTCCCCGCGGGCGGAGGCAGCCTCCTGCTCGGCCAGCCAGGCGGCGTGCTCGTCCCAGGCCTGCGCCGGCGTGATGTCCAGCGCCGCGCCGATGTCGGCCCAGTCGGCACCACCCCGCCGGGCGGCGCGGATGCCGGTCTGCCGGCTGTCGTGCGCCTTGCGGGCCACGACCTCACCCAGCGCCAGCAGCTCCAGCGCCTCGTCCACGTCCAGCGTGGTGGTGGCCTCCTTGATGGAGGTCCAGTCGTCGTCGTCGTCCGCGGCGTCGTTGGGGGCGTCGATGACGTGGTTGTCCCGGCGGCTCAGGAAGTCCAGCCGGGTCACCGCGGTCACCAGGGAGAACTCGCTCTCCAACACCTCGGGGATGTTGGGCGCTACCTCGGGAACGGTGCTCATGGCTCTCCAGGGTGCCCTGCCGTAGGCACCCGTAACGCGATCGTGATGATCGTCTCCCCGCGAAGACGGCAGCGCACCGTGCATCGGTGGCGCTCCGTGCCCGCTTCGGGACGGTCCGCACGCAGAGGGGGCCCGCACCCGGGATCGGGTGCGGGCCCCGCAGGAGGACCGGAGGTCAGTCGGCGATGCCGACGGCCTCCTTGGCCAGCCGGGCCAGCTGGGTCTGCGTGGCGCTGACGACGCTGGCGCGCGCCTTGTGGGTCTCCTCGTAGCGGATGACCGTGCGCAGGTCCTCCGCGCTGTTCAGTTCCTTGACCGCCTTGACGATGTCCGGGGTCGACATCGAGTCGTAGCCCTTGATGGGCAGCTCCTCGGCGGTCACGTCGCCGAGCTCGCGGCGGGTGGCCGCCACGGCCTCGGCGACGGGCTTGTTGCCCTCGCGCTGGGCGATCCGCTCGGCGCGCCGCAGCGAGGCCAGCCGGCCGACGGTCAACGTCTCGCGTACCGCGCCGGTGAACGACGTCGCCTTGTCGACCACGTTGTCCACGACACCGGTGATCGTGCCGGTGGTCTGCTCGCCGGCGTGCTGCGCGCTGTCCACCGCCCGGTTCACCGTGTTGGTGGCGAACCGCACGGGCAGGTTGGCCAGCCGGGTGGCGCCGCCGGCCGCCCGCTGCAGCGGAGTGGCCCGCAGGGCCGCGGGACCACCGAGGGCCTCCTCGGCCAGGACGACGGTCAACCACTCGACGGTGGCGGTGTGCGCGGTGATCAGCCGCTCGGCCAGGGCATGCACCTTCGGCTGCTTCGCGGCCTCGGCGAGCACCTTGAGATAGGTCGCCCGGTCGACGAGCTGGTGCTCGAGCTGGAGGTCCTGGAGCAGGGCCTCCTCCATCGGCTCGGCCTGGTCGAACGTGGCCTTGACCAGGGCGCCGAGCCGGCCGAGCGCGGGGGTGACGACGTCGGCGACGCCACCGAGCTCGCGCAGCTGCGCGGTGATGGCCTGCGTGCGCTCCGCGGCGTGATCGGCGTTCTGGGCCAGTTCCCGGCGGACGGCGTCGGTGCGCGCCTGCCCGATGCGGATGCGCGCGATCTGCTCCTCGGTCTGCGTGAGCAGCAGGAGGGCGCGCAGCTGGTTGATGAGGGGGGTCGTGTCGGTCATGGGGACTCCAAGGTGGACGGGGATGACCTGACTCTGCTGTCATGCCCCGACCACGCGCCCTGCTAACTACAGCAAGCACATTGCTAGCAGTGTTCTCGGTCACACTCCCCCAGTCGCGGGCTCACCGCAGCGCGGCGACGGCTTCCACCTCCAGCAGGAGATCCGGGTCGACGAGCGCGGCGACCTGCACGATCGTGCTGGCCGGCGGCAGCTCCGCGAACAGCCGGACCCTGATCGCGCTGAGCTGGTCGAACCAGGCCAGGTCGGTCACGTAGACGGTCACCTTCACCACGTCGCCGATGGTCGCGCCGTGTGCGGCGAGGATCGTGGTGAGGTTGGCGAACACCTGCTCGGCCTGGCGCACCGGGTCGCCCCGGCCCACCACCTGCCCCGCGTCGTCCCAGGCGACCTGTCCGGAGATGAACAGCAGGTCCCCGGCGGAGACCCGGACCGCGTTGGCGTAGTAGGGCCGCAGCGCCGGCGGGGCCCCCCGCGGGTTGCTGCGCTCCGCACGCACCGGGGTCACGCCGGGATCCCGGCGATGGCCTCGACCTCGACCAGCAGGCCCGGCAGCACCAGCGCGCTGACCTCGACCAGGGTGCTGGCCGGCAGGGCGTCGCCGAAGAACTCGCGGCGGACCTCGTTGACCGCCGCCCGGTCACCGACGTCGAGCAGGTAGACGGTCACCTTCAGCACGTGGGCGAAGTCGGTGCCGGCGGCGCGCAGCGCCGACCCCAGGTACTCGTGGACGACGCGTGCCTGGGCCGCGACGTCCCCCGGGGCGATCACCGCACCGTCGGCGCCGATCGCCGCACAGCCGGAGACGAACAACAGGTCGCCCCAGCGGACGGCGTCGGTGTAGTGGCTCACCGGCGCCGGCAGGCCGGCCACCCGGTACTCGGTACGAAGTTCGACGGTCACAGGGAGGTCCTTTCGAGGGGGGTGCTCGGACGGGTGCGGGGTGGTGCGGCCAACCGGTCGACGAGACCGGTGAGGGAGGCGACGCTGCTGAAGTCCAGGTGGTCGTCGACGAAGGGCAGGGCGACCTGGAGCCCCTGCACCTGGGGCTCGAAGCCGGCCGCCGCGGCGTGCGGATCGCACCAGACGACCCGCCCGACCGCTGCGCGCAACCGCTGCATGCCACTGCGCAACAGCTCCGACTCCCCCACGTCCCAGCCGTCGGAGAGCACCAGGGCGATCGTCTCCGGGCCCAGCGCCCCGCGTGGCTCGACGTCGTCGAGGAAAGCGTGCAGGCAGTGCCCGATCCGGGTGCCCCCGGCCAGGGCGACCTCCTCGGCGGCCAGCCAGGCCAGGGCCGGGCGGAGCTCCAGCCGCCGGAACACCTCGGTGACGACCACGGTGTCGACGTCGAAGACCGCGACCTCCATCCGGCGGACCGAGCGGGTCAGGGCGTGCACGAAGGCCAGGAAGAGCGGGGTCGAGGGCCGCATCGACGAGCTGACGTCGCAGAGCACCACCACCCGGGCCCGGTCCCGCCGCCGGCGGGTGTGCCGCAGCTCGACCAGCTCGCCGCCGTGCCCGAGTGCGTGCCGGATGCTGGCCCGCAGGTCGACCTGGACACCGCGCGCCGAGGGCACCGGCCGCCGGCCGCGCGCGGTGCCCAGGGCCCGGG